>CAZOLK010000001.1:0-47172 GCA_964580325.1 uncultured Verrucomicrobiota bacterium
TGGCCACGTCGTGGTGGCCGACGGACCGCTCTACGAGACGGCCGCCCGCACCGACCTGGTCGACGCGGCGCTGGCAGCCGACCGGCACCCCGTCGTGGCGGGATTGAAACAGGGCGCACTGCCAACCAACAATGCAAAGCCCATCTGCCCAGTCCATAACGTATTGCAACGCAATGACCCTCGGGGCCAGGCAACCCTGAACCAAATCCTGACCGAAACCGGCGCGAAGACGGTCGTCAGCATCGGCGACCCGTGGGACCTGGCCCTGATGCCGGAACTCAAGCAAAAACATGACTTTCGCTGGATAGCCTATACGCCGGTGGATACCACACCCTTTCCGCGCTTTATCATGCTGCTCAAGGCGCCGCCCCATTTCCTGGACGCGGCCCTACTGCTGGCCCATGCCGACGACGTGGTGACCTTTTCCAGATTCGGCTTGCAGGCTGTCATGGACATGCTCGATACTGCGTGCAAAACAGGAGCGCCCCCATGCAATGCCCGTTTTCAGCAGGTCTACCCCGGCACGGATACCGGGCTGTTCCGCGAACGCCCGCGCAACGAAACGCGCCGCCAGGTTTTCAAAGGTACCGTACCGAATGACGCCGTATTGTTCGCCTGCGTCAAAGTCAACTCGCTGCGCGCCGGTTTCGACAGCCTATTCGATGCGTTTGCCCGCTCGCTGGCCCAGCGCACACCCAACGAGCCGCGCTGGATTTTGTATATGCATACAGCCCTGGAGCAGGGGACTTACCAACTGCCGCTGCTGGCCGCCCGCCACGGAATCAAAGACCATGTCGTACTCAACCACGGTCTGCGTCCTTGTCAAGGATGCCCGGTCCAGCTCATGCCAGCCATTTACAGCGCAGCCGACGTGCTGGTCAGCACGACACGCGGCGAAGGGTTCGGCTTCAATGTCATTGAAGCGCTGAGCTGCAGCCGGCCCTGCATCGTGCCTGACGCGGGTTGCCCGAGCGAATACGGCGGCAAAGCCGTACTACGCATACCGATCGCGGCGAGTTTCAATCCGGAATTCGCACTGACCGATTTCAACATCGTCGACACCCGAGCTATGGCCGCAGCCATGGTTCAACTGGCCCGTTCGCCGGTCCAACGTGCCGACATGGGCCGGTTGGGACGCAACCTTGCCGAACAGTACACGCGCGAACGATTCATTCGTGAATGGGTCGACATCTTGCAAAGATAAAAAAAGAGATGCGCCACCGGAGACTGGCAAGGCGAGCCACCTCCTTTAGTCGATTACGTACATTTTATCGGTTCCCAAAAGGCAACAAGCGAAAAATTATTTAAACTCGGCCTGATTCTGAACGGCGACAAGATCCTGTTCGATCGCCACAACGATCCGGGAAATCGCAGATCACCACGTAGCGCTGGCTTCACCTGCCTCAACTTGGTCGGAATAGATGGGAGAAAGATGCGGGCAGCTCTTTCCCCCACAAATCAGTTTAAGGGATTTCGCTGTCGTCGCTATCATCCGGGTCGTCCGGAACATCCGTTGCATCCGGAGTATACGCTACATCCGCGACATCCGTTGCGTCCGGGCCATCAACTACTTCCAGCATGACCGGTTCATCTTCGGCCGCGACAGGTTCAGCGGCAACCCCCTCGGTTTGCTCCGTCTTCTCCCCTGACTCTGACTCCTGGCCAAGCGCTTCTTCACCCTCTTCACCCACCGATTCTTCCCGGATGGGAATAGCTGCGATCAACCGGTCGTCTTCATCCAAGTGAATCAGCCGCACCCCCTGGGTGTTGCGGCTGATCACCCGAATGTCGTTCACCGCAAAGCGAATCATCTGGCCGCCCTCGGAAATCATCATCAAACTGTCGCTATCTTCCACGGCATAGGCACTGACCACATGGCCGTTGCGTTCGCTGGTTTTGATGGTAATGATGCCCTGACCGCCACGCTGTTGAGCACGATATTCCTCAAAACTGGTACGCTTGCCGTAACCGTTTTCGGTCACGACCAACATGGAAGTCTCGGGGCGGATCACCTCGATGCTGTTGAGCGCATCGCCTTCGGTCAGCATCATCCCGCGCACCCCGCGCGTGTTGCGGCCCTGGTCGCGCAACTGGTTCTCGGAAAAACGAATGGATTTGCCACAGCGCGAGCTGAGGATCAGTTCATTCTCGCCGTTGGTCAGGCGTACGCCTATGACGCGATCACCCTCGTCGATGTTGATGGCGATCAATCCGGTCGCACGCAAATTCTTATAGGCTGAAAGTGTGGTTTTTTTAACAACGCCCCGTTCCGTGGCCATGACTAGGAAAAGGCTCTCGTTAAACTCGCGCACCTTCATCATGTTAGCGATCTTTTCATCCGACTCGAACTGCAGCAAGTTGACGATGGCCCGTCCCTGGGACGTGCGGCTGCCTTCAGGCAATTGGTGCACGGGCAACCAGTACATCTTGCCTTTGTCCGTAAAGAACAGGATAAAATCGTGGGTGCTGGCCACGAACAAATGCTCTACAAAATCCTCTTCCTTGGTGGCCATGCCCACCTTGCCCTTGCCGCCCCGCTTCTGCTGGCGATAAACCGTGAGCGGCACGCGCTTGATATATCCCGTATTGGAAACCGTGATAACGCACGGTTCATCCGCGATCATGTCCAGGATATCGATCTCACCTTCATCCACAATGATGTCGGTACGCCGTTCGTCACCAAACCGCTTCTTGATGTCCAGCAAGTCCTCCTTAATGACGCCAAACAACAACTTGCGGCTTCCCAGCAACTCGCGCAAGTAGTTGATGCGCTTAAGAATCTCCTCATACTCCTGTTCGATCTTGTCCCGTTCCATACCGGTCAGGCGATACAACTGCAGTTCGAGAATAGCCTTGGTCTGGATGTCGGATAACCCGAAGCGCGCCATCATTCTGGAGTGTGCGTCCTCGCGATCGCTGGCTTCACGAATAATACGCACAATCTCGTCCATGTTGTCCAGCGCTATCCGGTAACCCTCCAGAATATGAGCACGTTCTTCAGCTTTGCGCAATTCGTATTCCGTACGACGCGTAATGACTTCGAGGCGATGATCGATGAAACATTCCATGATCTCTTTCAGATTCATCACGCGCGGCTTGCCATGATCGATCGCCAGCATGATCGCGCCAAACGTACTTTCCAACGGCGTCAACTTGTAAATGTTGTTCAACACCACATTGGAAATAGCATTCTTTTTTAGGTCAACCACGATCCGGATGCCTTCTTTGCCCGATTCGTCGCGAATATCGGAAATGCCATCCAACCTTTTCTCGTGAACCAGGTTGGCCATTTTCTGGATCAGCTTGGACTTGTTCAGCGCATAGGGAATCTCGTTGATAATGATCTGATCCTTGCCGCCCTGCTTGGCTTCCTCAATGCGGGCCCGTCCGCGAACCTTAATGCATCCGCGACCACTATTATACATATCGCGCACGCCGGCAAAACCATGAATCACACCGCCAGTGGGAAAGTCAGGACCCTTGATGAATTGGCGCAAATCAATGATCTCCGCTTCCGGATGGTCGATCAGGTGGATGATGCCGTCAATGACTTCGCCCAGATTATGCGGCGGTATGTTGGTGGCCATACCCACGGCAATGCCGGTACTGCCGTTGACCAGCAGGTTGGGCACTCGCGAAGGCAGCACCGTGGGTTCCATCAGCGTTTCATCGAAATTCGGCCGCATATCGACCGTATCTTTGTCGATATCAGCCAGCATCTCCTCGGCCTGGGCCAACAGCCGGCACTCTGTGTACCGGTAGGCGGCCGGACTATCGCCATCGATACTGCCAAAGTTGCCCTGTCCGTCGATCAGCAAGCAGCGCATAGAAAAATCCTGAGCCATGCGCACCAGCGTGTCATACACGGCAACATCACCGTGCGGGTGGTAATTACCGATCACTTCGCCAACCACCTTGGCGCATTTGACATAGGCTTTATTGTGGTTCCAACCGCGCTCGCGCATGGCATATAGGATTCGCCGGTTACCGGGTTTCAAACCGTCGCGCGCATCTGGTAAAGCGCGACCGACAATCACGCTCATCGAGTAATCGATGTACGCATTCTGCATTTCATCTTCAATATTGATTAAATATATACGTTCGTTTTCCAAATCCATGGTTCTTTTTACCGCTTTCTACCCACTCAAATGTCTAGGTTCTGTACGTTCAAGGCGTTTTCTTCAATAAACGCACGACGCGGAGCTACGTCATCTCCCATGAGGATGGAGAACATCTGGTCGGCACGCACGACATCCTCCAACACCACCCGCGTCATCTTACGCTTCTCCGGGTGCATGGTCGTTTCCCATAACTGGTCCGGATTCATTTCACCCAAACCTTTGTAGCGCTGGATATGCTTGCCTTTACGCCCCAGGTCACGCACCGCATCCAACAGATGGAATAACGAATACACAGGCGTCCTGACTTCCTTGCTGTCGTTCAGATAAAACACAGGATCGTCGCTCTGCACCAGGTGATCCACGGCAAATCCGATGCCCGCCAATTTTTCCAAAACCTGCATAATCCTGTCTGACGAATGAATCTCGATCCAGCGAATTTTGTGCTGACTCGGCGCCCCTTCCTCAGACTGTCCCTCTTCCGTCATAATCTCGACTTGGCCCAGCTCACTCTCCTTGCGTTCGCACAACTGGCGCAAATCCGATTCCGAATATACATAATGGTATTCCTGCTGCCCGTTGTCCTGCTCAATTTCAACCCGGTATTGCGGTAAATGGCCGCTGACCGGATGCTTACTCTTGATGTATTTTTCGAAGTTGATGTTCTTGCGCCGCAAACGCGCGGCTATCTGCTCGATATCGCTGATGTCGTTCAACACACGATGTAAATCCTGAC
Source organism: uncultured Verrucomicrobiota bacterium (assembly GCA_964580325.1). Lineage (GTDB taxonomy): Bacteria > Verrucomicrobiota > Kiritimatiellia > CAYTQP01 > CAZOLK01 > CAZOLK01. The sequence goes on from CAZOLK010000001.1 coordinate 4,855, forward strand.
CCTTGATCAATTCATTCCCTTCAAAGTCTAACAGCGCCAAATCCTCGGTGGCCAGTTCCAGCAACATCTTGGTCAACGCAGCGTCATCGTCCAGGTATTCCTCGCGTGTGCGCCACTTGATGCGATAGAGCGGCGGCTGCGCGATATAGATATAACCGTTTTCAATCAATTGAGGCATTTGACGATAGAAAAACGTCAACAGCAGCGTACGAATATGAGCGCCGTCCACATCGGCATCCGTCATGATCACGATTTTGTGATAACGTGCTTTGGACAGGTCGAAATCATCCATGCCAATGCCCGTACCGATAGCCGTGATCATGGTGCGGATCTCCTCGTTGCTCAGCACCTTGTCCAGGCGGGCCTTTTCCACGTTGATCACCTTGCCACGTACAGGCAGGATCGCCTGAAACTGCCGGTCACGTCCCTGCTTGGCTGAACCACCGGCGCTGTCACCCTCGACGATGAATAGTTCGGTCTTGGCCGGGTCACGTTCGGTACAGTCCGCCAATTTACCCGGTAATCCGCCGCTCTCGAGCGCTCCCTTGCGCCGGGCAAGATCTCGCGCTTTGCGCGCCGCCATCCGCGCCCGTGCCGACATCAGCGCTTTTTCAATGATGTTGCGCGCCACCGATGGGTTTTCCTCAAAAAAGATAGCCAACTTCTCGTTGACAATGGATTCGACAATACCCTGCACTTCACCATTGCCCAGCTTGGTTTTGGTCTGCCCCTCAAACTGCGGATCCGGAATTTTGACGCTGATCACCGCAACCAATCCTTCACGGATATCCTCGCCCTGCATCGTCTCCTTTTCATCCTTGATCAGCTTGTTGACGCGCGCATACTGGTTGACCGTACGCGTCAGCGCAGAGCGATATCCGCTCAAATGCGTACCCCCTTCGATCGTATTGATGTTGTTGGCGAACGAGTAAATATTCTCCGTATAGACATCGGCATACTGCATGGCGATCTCAGCCGAAATGCCATCTTTTTCCTGTTCAAGATATATGACGGGATGGAACGTGGTCTTGTTCTTGTTCAAATGCTCGACAAATTCCTGAATGCCGCCCATGTACTCGAACAGTTCTTCCCGCGCCGGCTCTTCCTGAGCCAAGCGAATCTGTACGCCGCGATTCAAAAAAGCCAGTTCGCGTAACCGGGAGGTCAAGGTATCCCAGTTGAATTCAGCTACCTGGAAAATCTCATGGTCCGGTTTGAACGTAATCTTGGTGCCCGTGTTGCGGGTTTTGCCTATGGTTTCCAATGACGTAGTGGCGCAGCCGCGTTGATAACGCTGATGATACACCTTGCCATTACGGCATACTTCCACCTCCAGCCACTCACTCAACGCATTGACGCACGAAACGCCTACACCGTGCAGACCGCCAGAGACTTTATAAGATTTATTGTCAAATTTTCCACCCGCATGCAACATCGTCAGAACCACTTCCACGGCCGGTTTATTCTCGGTTGGATGCATTTCCACGGGGATGCCGCGACCGTCATCCACGACCGAAATGGATCCATCGGCATTGATCGTCACGGTTACATGTTTGCAAAAGCCGGCCAAAGCTTCATCGATGCTGTTGTCGACCACTTCATAAACACAATGATGAAAACCACGTACACCGGTATCGCCAATGTACATGGCCGGACGCTTGCGCACCGCTTCGATGCCTTCGAGCACCGTGATATTACTCGCATCGTAGTTCGCTTGCTGCGTGATCACACGCTCTTCAACCGACTCGTTTTCTTCGGGTGTTTTGTCCATCGCTTCTTCCATATTTCTACTTCCCGTCTTACCGTTCACTAATTCCTCTTCCATCAACCATGCATTTAGTTGATCAATAAGCGGTAAGGCTTCCTTACCCCCTTACCCCCATACCTTTAGAGCATACTGAAAAATCGGAAAATAGACAATGAAAAAATGGTCGCTAAACGGAGAATTTTCAAAACATAATTCTTTTATTATAAACACTTAACACAAAAAGCCAACCTATGCTGAAAAAAAGATCGAGCATGACCGACGAACCTGCCGTTTTTGAATGGAAAATACGGGAAACAAACAACGGAAATGAGGACATCTATCGCCGGACAGGAGCAGCCAGGTTGTCTTGAATACGAGGCGTCAAACGTATATTCAAAGTATGCGTAGCGCCCGATTGATCCACGCCAATCAGGAAACGGCGATAAAAATCGTTATCCTTGGCCAGACCGCCCAGATTGACGGTCTGACCGTCACGCACCGTAATCTCTGTGGCAACCTGGCTAAATTTGGTATGATAAGGGTTGTTGTCAACCAACCCCTTGATTTGCGGCGTCAGCTTCAAATGGATCAACCCGTTGTCGATGACACGCGGTTCGACAAGCAGCGAAGCTCCTACCTTATGCCATTTCAACGTCAAGGTTTCATCCAGGTAACCATAGAGCGTGGCATAATCCAAAAACCACTCGGCATAGGGCACTTCCTCGCCAATGAAAATCTCGCCCGTTCGCCCGCTCATGACCAGCAGCGATTGCATGGAACGTGAGGAGCCTTCGCTCAATTCGTTGATCACCCTGGGTTTTATCGTTATCTTGCCCGATGTAGCGCCGCCCTCGCGAATGACAACACGACCTTTCGCGCCAATCGAATACTCGCTTTGCTTTTCACGTGAACTGCCCAGGAATTCAACCTGGATAAACACATTCTTAGGGGGGGCGTTCAATTCCTTGAGCAGTGCTTCAATCTGTTTGTGCTCGGCATCCGTGGCCATGACAATCAATTTGCGCTGTTTGGGTTCCAATACCACACTGCCGCCCTCGCCAACCATCAACTGAACCGCTTCTTTGATCGTATCCAACTCGGCATAAAACACGCTGTACACCTCGGCACGACGAACCTGCAATTCCTGGGAAACGGCGCTCAGACCACAACCTAATAGCGTCAAGAACACCCACATAATCGTTGTTTTCATGGTGTCAGCATACACCTTCGAGACACGGAATTCCAGCACAAAATCAAAAAGCGACTTCATCGATGTGCGCCGCGTCCGTCAACAGCATGACCAGCCGATCGACACCCAGAGCAATGCCTCCAGCAGTCGGCATACCGTTGTCTAGCGCGGATAGAAAAAGCTCATCCTGATGAAGTTCAGCTTTTCCGGCTGCTTTGCGCTGCTCATGCCATTGCATGAACCGTTGGCGTTGTTCCACACCGCAAGTCAATTCCGAATAGGCATTGGCCAATTCCATACCGCCCACGTATAATTCCCAACGTTGAGCCGCACCACGCTCACAACGTGCCAATGCAGCCCGTTCCGGTGGAAAGTCACTAAGAATTAACGCACGGTCCATGGGAAAAGCCGGCTCGATTTTAGCGACCATATCCAGATCAAACCGGTCAGCTTGAAAAGTTAAAAAAGGATCCCAGCCAGCATGGTCCAGAAAAGCCTGGCGCACCTTCCATACACACCAAGACCTTTTCAGGTCAATACGCTGGCCCTGGTACACAAACCAGAAAGCGCCCTTTATTCGACAGGTTACATATAGCAGCAAGGCTCGCGTGTCGCCGAGTATATCCTGGTAATCCGCCGAAGAGCGGTACCACTCGAGCATACAAAACTCAGGCCGATGACGACAACCCACCTCGTCCTGCCGGAAACAGGGACCCATCTGAAAAATCTTACCATAACCTGCTGCCAACAGACGTTTCATCTGCAATTCCGGCGAAGTGCGCAGAAAAAAATCACCCGCGGGTTCAGGATCCAGGTACGGTTCAGGCGCTGGTGCGGCAATGCGTACCGGTGTTTCCACTTCAAGAAAACCGCGGGAACAAAAAAACGCGCGAATGGCAGCGCGAATGGCAGCGCGCACCGCCATCCGTTCGCTTTTTGCGGCAAGCGCGTCAGTAGCGCTCTTCGTCACAGGCTGCAATTACTTCTTGCTGACGCGATCGGCATATTCACCCGTGCGGGTATCGATACGGATCATATCGTTCTGATTGACAAAGATGGGTACGTTGAGTTCATATCCACCTTCGACCGTCGCCGGTTTCAACACATTGGTAGCCGTATCGCCACGGGCGCCGGGTTCTGTCTCAATAACGCGTTTTTCGATAAAATTGGGCAAGGTCACTTCAAGCGGACTGTCGTTATGCAACAACACTTTGACTTCCATGTCCTCGATAAGAAAATGCCTGGCATTGCCCAACACTTCCTGTTCAATTTCGCGCTGTTCATAGGTTTCAGGATCCATGAAAATGTAGTTGTCACCTTCGATATACGAAAAAATCATATCTTTTTCACGTAAATCGGGTTTATCGAGCTTATCGACCGCGCGATAGGTTTTATCCAGAGTTGCGCCAGTTACATAATTCTTGATCTTGGTTTTGTACATGGCCTGGCCCTTACCAGGTTTAACGAACTGGAACTCAACCACCTCGTAAGGCTCGCCATCTATTTCTATTTTCAATCCTTTTCTCAAATCCGAAGCGCTGTACATACTGCCCTCTTGTTACACTGATTAATAAGTTGCTCAGAAAAAGGAACGATGGATCATATGCCACGATCTAACCCATGCCAAGTCGTTTTTGAAAAAAACTACGTGTCTCCATGATGCAAAAAATGGGGTGTAACATAAAAACTGGGCCACAGGTATTAAACATCCAAAGGCATTCGTAACCATTCACGGGGCAACGATTACGGCCAACGAAGAGCATCGTTCAATCGTAATCCATAATTGCACCCAAAGACGCAAATGCGCCCAAAAACTTCATGGTGCAGGAGATGAACGCTTCATGATTTACATTTTATTCTGCCGTAGGAACGATTCAAGTTCGCGCATCTTGTTCAGAAACTTGACATCAAATTCATGCAAATCCTTACGCTTGATGTCGACTGTAAATTTTTCACCCCTTTTCTCCAGTTCAAGGGTAATGGTTGTACCATCGTCCGCGATCAATTCACCATGGTCCGCTTTTCCATTGGCCAACGTCCAGACCCTGGTTTTCTGCTTCAACATGAATTCAGCGATCTGTTCCAGACCACGATACTTGCTTTTCAGCTCGCCGATCTCTTTCTCAAGTTGTTGGATGCGCTTATTTTTTTCAACGAGCTTGGCATTTTCTTCTTCAAACTTGATGTTCTCCTGCTCCTTGGCCGCCCACTTGGCTTCTTTTTCCTCAAACTCCTTTCTATTCACCATCACCTGTTGAGCCAAGACCTGATTGAACGCAAACAGCCCTATAACCAATAAAAAAAATTTATTCATAAGAACCTCCTTAAAGTGCGCGCCACATGGCTTTATCAATATCACCCTCCGGTTCCTTGCCACTCGTATCGACATCCTCACGCACACGGGCCATGCCTTTCAACTGGTTGAGATAATCGATGTCTTTGTCCGACATTTTATCGCGCTCCAGAACCAGCAGCGGATCCACATCTTTGGGTGGTTTGTACAGCTTGAGTTTCAGTTTCTCACCGTCATCCTCGATCAACAGGGCAATCAATTTATCCTTTCCAGTGGCATCCGTCCACATGCGATAAGACGCAAACTTGAAAAAATTAATCTGGTTGGTCAGTTCAGCGATCTTTTTTTCAATAGTCGCTTTTTTGACTTCCAGAGGCGGTATTTTTCCCGATTCCTCAACCAAGGCTTTGTTTTCGCGCACCAGTTTTTTATGATGGCTGTTAATTTTTTTCCATACCTCTTCGCGCTCATTGATGAATTTCTTGTCCATGATATCCATCTGAGCCTGTGCTGTCACAAAAATGACCAGTACAGATGAAATCATGAGAGCCTTTTTCAGCACAGGATTAATACTCTTCATAACCTTCTCCTTATTTCTGTATTTTTCAATACATTCATCGCTCGGCTCGTTTGTCAGGTTAGTAATTATTGACTAGATTACGCCAACATGTGACAGAATGCAATCAAAAAAAGCGTAAAAGTAAATAAGGCCAATGCTCAGGACATTCGAATAGGCATAATGACATAAAGGAATGGAACATCTGTTTTAATGACACCCGGACTCAGTTCATCGGTGAACTCAAAATAAACCTCGTCGGTATGTAATGTTTTCAACGGTGCGATGATGAATTCGGGATTGAAGGCAACGGACACCTCTTCACCTGCGTATTTCACTGGAATCACTTCACGGGCTTCACCAACGTCAGGCGTTTGGGTAAGAACTTCCACTTGGTTTTCGCTGAAAATGAGTTTGACGGAGTTAGATTTATCGTTGGTCAGGATCGCGGCTCTGCGTACTGCTGCGATCAAGCCTTCACGTTCCAGACTGACCCGATAATCGCTGGACGAGGGGATCACCTGCCGAAAATTGGGGTAATGGCCGTCAATCAGGTTGGAAACGATAATCATTTCGTTGAACTCAAAAGCAATCTGGTTGGGCGTTGTTTTGATTTTCATATCCCCATCGTCGCCCAAGTTCTTGATCAACTCGGCCACGGTTTTCGAGGGAATGACCATATCCCGTTCAGCTTGCTCAGGAAACTCCATCTCCTTGTCGACCAAGGCCAGTCTACGCCCATCCGTGGCCACAATGGTCAATTTCTCGCCCTTGAAACTTAACAGCACGCCGTTGAGGACATAGCGGGTTTCATCGGTGGAAGCGGCATAGGAAGTGCGCGCCAGCATTTCCTTCAAGGTAACCTGGGCAATGGTGTAGATGTGTTCTCCCTCAAATACAGGCAGGGGCGGAAATTCCTCATCGGACATACCCAGCAATTTAAAAAACGAAGCGCCGGCGCGAATTTCGGCCACATTGTTATCGTCCACCTGGATGTCAATCTCGCTTGGAGCCAATTCCTTGAATATGCTGAACATCTTTCGAGCCGGCAACGTGGTCGCGCCTTGCTCGCTAATTTCCGCATCTGTATAAGCCTGTACGCTGACCCCCAGATCGGTAGCTGTGATGAAGACTTTATCTTCGCTTGTACGAAACAGAATGTTCGACAAAATGGGAAGCGTGGTCTTCGGGCTTACAATCGACTGCACCTTCTGCAATATGTTGACAATAGCGTCCTTTCCAATCCTGACTTTCATAATGCCTTCCCAATAATTATAAGATATTTAATTTAAAATAATCTTATTACTATAGTCTGTCAATAAGTTCAACAACTATCCTACTTAATTGAATGATAGTAAATTATAAAAATGAAAAACTGTTGAAAACTTTGACCTTTGCCCAGGTTTATCAACTGATGTTTGAATACTGTTAGGTACTTGTTAATATCTGAACCTTTTATGAATAGTTTTTAAACAATTTGCGATCAAGTTATTAACAGGTCCGCGAGGCACACGATTTCGTTATGGATGATTCGTGTTGTCAATGGTTTTCCAGATTCCTAAGAAGTTCGTCAAATTCTTTTTTGAATTCAGCATTGTTGTTTATTTTTTTATCCACGGTTCTGCAGGCATGAAGAACCGTGGCATGGTTGCGGCTAAAAGCTTCGCCGATGACCGGCAGTGAATTGGGCGTTTTGGTGCGGCAAAGGTACATGGCCACCTGGCGGGGAAAGGCGATATGCTGCAAACGACGGCTGCCGATCAGTTCGTTCAACTTGATGTCGTAAAAATCAGCCACGGTTTTCTGAATATAGTCTATGGACAGGTTGACCTTCTTCTCCTTTTCCAGTATGTCCCGAAGCAGGAAATTCAAGGTTTCGAGCGTGACTTCTTGCTTGGTCAACGAAAGATAGGATGCCGTGCGGATCAACGCGCCTTCAAGGCTGCGGATATTGGAACAGATGCGTTCGGCAATGAAATTGATGATCTCGTCCGATAGCGAGATTTTCATTTTTAGTTCGTTATTGCGCAGGATGGCAATGCGTGTTTCCACATCAGGTTCTTCAATCTGAGTGACCAGGCCCCATTCAAAACGACCGACCAAGCGTTTTTCAAGCCCTGTGATTTCACTGGCCGGACGGTCCGAGGTCATCACGATTTGCTTATGATTGTTGAACAGTTCGTTAAAGGTGTGGAAGAATTCTTCCTGCATGCGCTCCTTGCCGGCCAGGAAGTGGATGTCGTCAATCAAGAGCACATTAGTGTTGCGGTATTTCTGGCGAAATTGAATCAACCTCTTGTTTTGCAGCGCACCAATGTATTCGTTGATGAACGTTTCGGAGGAGACATAACAGACTTCGGAGTATTTATGGGAAATCACGTAATGACCAATGGCCTGAATCAGATGCGTTTTGCCCAAGCCGGTGCAGCCGTAAATGAAAAGGGGATTGTAAGCCTTGGCCGGAGTCTGGGACACGGCAATGCAGGCTGCGTGCGCGAAACTGTTGGACGAGCCGACAACAAAACCTTCAAAGTTGTATTTGGAGTTGAGGTTGCATTTCTTGGTATTGGGTTTCTTGGTGGGAATCGAACGTATGACAGACGCTGTTTTCGTTTCCGTCTTGACCTGCGGCATAGCCGGCGTCGATGTGTGATCCACCTGAAGCTCAATCTTGATATGCCGCCCTAGTATAATAGCGACCGAGTCTTTTATCATTGGCAGATAATTCTCTTCCAACCAGCAAAAATAAAAATCGTTGGTTACACTGAGATGCAAGATCTCGCCATCATAGGATTTAACGCCGATGACGGATATCCATCGATCATAAATATCCTTGGAAAGAGTTTCCGCCAGATGACGGCATGCCTCGGACCAGATTTTTTCTGCTTCGTTTTTCACCATAGTCTCGCTTTTATCAAAAATAAAAAAAATACGAAAAAATCACTCGTCATCAAAAAGTCATTGGTTTATAAAAAATTATCAACAGGTTATTAACAAAATGTTATGCCCTAACCTCTGACCATCGATAATTAGTTTAAACCTGATCGGAGGGTGTTACAAGTCCAAAACATAAATTGGATGCAAAAAAATAAGAACCACAACATAATGGATTCAAGACCAATATGTGGCCTATATTTTGGATTTGAACCTTTTAATGTTCAGGTTTTGTTAGAATTGGGAAGAAGTTGGAAAAAGGGTTATGAACAGGTAAGGTTCAATTTAAATAACCTTATTATTATAATTATGTTAGGGAATTTAATGAAACTATCAACAAGTAGTATGTTGCTGATTGGGCCGGATGCGGACGGTTCGGATATTCGATATTGGACACGTTTTGAGGCCCCGGATCCCTTCTTTTTTCTTAACCATGATAATAAGCATTATTTACTTACAAACGACATGGAGTCAGGAAGAGCGGCTGCTGCTTCGATCAATAATTGTATTCTAAGTCAGAGCGATCTGCCGATCAAGAAAAAAGATCGAACGCTGTCTGCATGGGCGCTGGGGCTTTTACGTTTGTTCAAGCTTGAGCGCATTGGTGTTTCGGAACGTTTTCCCTACGCCATTGCCAAGCATCTTATCGAACACGCTATTGCTGTAGATGTGCTGCCTGACCCCATTTTCGCGCAACGAGCCTGCAAGAACGAACAGGAGATAGCCTGTATTCGCGAGGTACAAACTTTAACCGTGGCCGCTATGCACAGAGCGATCGACTTCATTGGCAGGGCTGCAATCGCAAAAGACAGGGGGTTGATGTGTGGGCGTAAGCCTTTGACATCTGAACAAGTCCGCCATGAGATCGATTCTTTTCTGTTTGAACACCATTGCCTCGCGGAACAGACCATTGTTGCCTGCGGCGTCCAGGCCGCGGATCCTCATGTTCTGGGCAGCGGTAAGCTGTATGCAGGCCAACCTATTGTCATCGATATATTTCCGCGTCATCGCGGGCATGGGTATTGGGGTGATATGACGCGCACCGTGGTACGCGGTCCTGCTGCTGACGCTGTAGTACGCATGATCGAAACGGTCAAGCTTGCCCAACTCGAAGCGCTCAGGTGTGTCAAACCCATGGTTCAAGTCGGTTCGGTGCATAAAGCCTGCGTTGACCTGTTTCGGCAACACGGCTATAAGCAGAAGAAGTTTGAAACCCATGTAGAAGGCTTTATTCACGGCACCGGTCATGGTGTGGGGCTGGATATTCATGAAGCGCCAAGGGTGTCCAAAGGCAGAAAACGGCTGAAACCCGGTCACGTTATCACTATTGAGCCCGGCCTTTACTACCGCGATCTGGGTGGCGCTCGTATTGAAGATACCATTGTGGTGACGAACATAGGATGGAGCTACATGGCAACCATGGAGAAAGTCTGGTTTTTATGAATGAACGTAAGAAAATGATCATTTTGTTGCGATTGATCGTATATCCGCTGCTGATTTATGTTTTTCTACGTATTTTCGAATGGAAAAACATCTATTATCCGACGCGCGAACTTGCGGAAACGCCGGATGCCGTTGGTTTGGGCTATGAAGACGTTACTTTCAATGCCGTAGACGGTTGCCGCCTGCACGGTTGGTGGATTCCGCGTAAAGACGCACTGGGCGCAGTGATTGTCTGCCACGGCAATGCAGGCAATATCGGCGACCGGGTCGATACGGTCAATGATCTGTACAACATGGGATGTTCGGTATTCATTTTCGATTACAGAGGATACGGGCAAAGCAGCGGATGTGCGGGCGAGCGTGGCACGTACCGGGACGTCATGGCTGCTTATGACCAGGTACATGAGAAATACGGCAGGCAGGACAATCCGCCGATCGTACTTTACGGTCGTTCGCTGGGCGGCGCGGTGGCTGTACAAGGCGCGCTGGAACGACCGGTTCGCGGCTTGATCATGGAGAGCACTTTTCCCTCTATTCCTGAAATGGCGGCAGCGCTGTATCCGCGAGTGCCGTTGAAGTACCTGTGCGCATACCGTTACGATTCGTTCAAGAAAGTAAAGCAGATCAATGTGCCGTTGCTCATGGCGCACAGCCGCGACGATCAGGTCATTCCTTTCGAGCTGAGCCGCAAGTTGTTTGAAGCGGCTAATGAACCGAAGCAATTCGTAGAGCTTACCCATGAACACAACTGGGCCGGTTGGCACACCTCGCCCGAATATAAAAAAGCGGTGATCGCTTTTCTTAAACAGGTGTTAACAGGACCTTCGTGTTGCTCTGATTTGTAAATTCGGTGACGTATGGGTCAATAAATATATTGTCAGTCCTCGCGCCGCTCCACGGTCTGCAGCAAGTGTAGCAGCGCATCGATCTCGATGGGTTTGGATAAGATGCTGTCAATATGATTGGGTAATTCGTCCTTGGCTTGCATGATTACGCCGAAACCAGTGAGAAGAATGACAGGTAAGTTGGGGTAACTGGCTTTGATTTTCATAGCCAGTTGTTCGCCAGTCATTTCCGGCATGGCTTGATCGGTGAGTACCAGGTCGTAGATATGCTGGTTGAACAGGTCCCAAGCCAGCTTTCCGCTTTCAGCCGTATGCACCTGGTGGCCCATTCTCAGCAACACTTTTTCCAGGATATCGAGAATCAAACACTCATTGTCGACTACCAGGATGCGCAGTTGTGTGGTAGCATTGGTGGAAAGTATGGCAGGTTCGGGGGCTAGCGGTTGTTCGGGTGAACATGCCATGCCATCGTCATCGTCTTGGAAGATAGGCAGGCGAATGCGAATGGCTGTGCCTTTGCCAGGGGCGCTGTCAATGGCAATGGTTCCGCGATGGTGTTGAACCGCGCCGTAGACAATGGACAGTCCCAGCCCGGAACCGGTCTTGGTCTTGGTGGTGTAAAACGGTTCCAGACATTTGGCGCGCACTTCCTCGCTCATGCCGGCGCCGGTGTCAATGACTTCAAGCACGATCCATTCAGCTTCCTTGCGTGCTTTGAGCGTGATGATGCCATGGCTTTCGATCGCATCGACTGCGTTGAAGATCATATTGATCAGCACATCACGCAACTCATCATGGATGCCGGCAATAAAACAACCCTTTTCGCATTCGTTGAAAAGTTGGATAAAGCAACCAGACCCCTGCGCTTCTTCCTGCCACTTGGGCCGAGTCAGAGCTATAGCTTCGTCGACCAGCATACATACATTGACCTTTGCAATCTCCAATTCGAGACTTGGTTTGTAGAACCGACTGAGTCGTTTGACAATACTGGAAGCGTCTTGGGTGGATTGTTTTATCAAATGAATGTAGTTATCAAACGATTCGCGGTTGTGCAAACCCTCTTTTTCCAACATGGCAACAGCAAGAATAATGGGTTGGAGAGCATTGTTAAAATCGTGCACCACACCGCTCGACATCTGACCTAAAGCGTTAAGCCTTTCCTGAGCAATGAGTTGTCTATCCTTGGCCCGCACCTCATCCAATGCTTTCTGGAGTTGCTGTTCGGTGACTTTGCGTCGGTTGATGTCCTGGTTGATGCCGAAGAGGATTGCGGGCTGATTGCGTTGGTCGTAACGGATGTGCCATTGTCCGTAAATCCAACGTGTTGTACCGTCAGGCCGGACAATGCGGTATTCGATGGGCGAGGGCGGTAATCCTTTTTTTACGGTTTCGAGAACAAGTTCAAAACGATGCCGGTCCTCATCATGGATAAGATCGAGGTAATTCTCGATCGTGGGTTCAAATGCGCTTGGTTTCGTGCCGTGCAGAATATGGGTGGACTTATCCCAACTCATTTTCCAGGTTTGCAAATCGATCTCACCAAATCCCATTAAACCCATGTGCAAAGAATCACGCAAATTGGCCTGGAGTTGATCGACTTTAGCTTGAGCTTCTTTTTGCTCAGTCACGTCGCGACCGGTTCCTAGAATCGAGGTGATGCGTTGTTGTTGATCGAGCAACGCCTGGTAGGCCCATGAAAGCCAGCGTTGACCATGCGCGGTGTTGACGCGCCATTCTACCGTGCAACGGTGTGGGGCTTGCTCTAAGGTAACCAGAGCTTGGCGCAGTTTATCGCGGTCGTCTTCGTGGATCGTATCCACGCAGGATTGATCCAGTAGCGCTGCATTGTCGCAAGCGAGTAGAACGCAAAAAGAAGGACTGACAAAAAGGAAATTAGCCTGTACATCGAGTTTGACCACAAAATCGGTTTGAGATTCTATCAGCATGCGGTATTTCTCGCGGCTGAGCGTCAGATCGCGCATGTGGCTGCGGACGCGCGTTTCAAGACCTAGGTTGAGGCGTTTGAGTTCGCGGTTCAAACGGATCATCTGGCGCTGTTTGCGAATGCGATCCGTAGCGTCCAACGTGGTTTCCACGACGTAGACGACACGTCCTTCGTCGTCATGCACGGGGTGCAGCAGGATTTCACACCATAATGCTTTGCGCGAACGGGGCTTGGCTTTGTTGCTTTGGCGGTGCAAAAGGGGTGGCAGGCGCAAGCTTTTCCCATATACAGCGGCCGCAAACCCATTCGTGACGCGTTCCTGATCTTTGTCGTTTTGATGCAGTAGGTTGTATTGGCCGATCCGCGATTGCCGCGGCGTCGTGGTCAAGTGTTCCGCGGCGCGGTTCATGGCAACCAGTAAGCCGTCAGGTTGAAAGATGCGCATGGGAAACGGAACGTGTTCGATCAATGCGCTGAAATGTTTGATTGTGAGTACCGTGGCGCGCAAAGACGCGGATGAAGATGATGCGTGTCCGCTCAACTCCAGGTCAAGAAGATGAAGCTTGTTCGAGAAATCGTCTTTTGAATTATCCATTGAGCTTATCCATTGAGTTTGTCATAGCGATGCGGATATACTAACCTGAAACAAGCATACAATGCAATAGGAATCATCATCTGTTTATCTGTTGACGACCTTTATGAATTGTTTGCGCTTTTGCAAATATAAAAAAATTAATGTTATATTGTAATATTCGTGAGTTGTTAATTGGTCATGAAAGATATGGTCATTATTCCTTTTCAAGCAGTGGATAAGAAAGTCAGGATTATGCTGACAGCGCCCAAAGCGAACCAGGTCTGGGCTTTACCGCGAGCAGTTGTGTCTGAGCCGGCGATAGCTGATGAGTGGGTGCGCAAAATGGCTGTTCAACGGGCCGGCGTGACAGGCAAAATCGTGGCCTGGCCGCGCCATGATATTGTGTTGGTCGAGGTTAAAGTCGTCCTGCATGCCTGGCCGGATGTTGTGGTCAGTGATCGACAATGGGTGGATCTGGACGATGCGTTACGTTTGATTGACGATCCCGCATTGTTGTGCGATATGCATGGGTCAACTGAACATTTAACGAAGGCGAGGCCGTTCCGGGCAAATGCGCCTGTTGAAGGATAGAAAGGACGCCAGCAGGAAACGGCTGTGCGGATCGCTTCGCAGGTCTGGCTGAAGCTTTCCGGCACAACCCATTTCCGGTAGCCGCTGTTTTTCAGTGTGTCGCTGACCGCCTTCCAGGCGACCTGGCCGGAGCCGGCTACGCCGCGATCGTTTTCCGAGGCATGGAAGTGAGCTAGGCAACCGTTTTGCTGGGCATGTCGAATGGCCGCGGCTGAATTTTTATCTTCTATATGCATGTGGAAGGTATCCAGTAGAAGACCCGCAGAACTGCTTTCCAGGGCTTGGCAGAAGGCCACGCCCTGTTCGATGGTGTTGATAAAGTTGGTCTCGAACCGGTTGAGCGGTTCAAACGCCAGCCCTACGCCGGCCTGTTCGGCCCGTATTTAATCATGAGAAATCTCCAGTACCCGTGGTCCTCCCGGCTGGGATTGAACCAGCGACCTGCCGCTTATAAGGCGGATGCTCTAACCACTGAGCTACGGGAGGATGAGCAACATATGCCGTCTATGCCATCGTCCATGACACGCTCCCCCCGCTTTTCAGCGGTTTTGTGTTTTTTTTCATTCATCCAGCGAATAATTATATCCTGATTGTCTGAATGCAAGCTTTAATTCTTCTTCAGATAAGCAGAGGCGCCACCTGTGGCGCGCAGCAAGTAAGTGTTGTTCAGGCGCAGGACATTGTTGGCTTCGACTGAACAGGTACCGAGGTAAAAACCGTCGTTGACAGTAATGAATACGCTTTTATCAGAGACCTGTTCGTAGATGCCGCCCACAGCCGTTTGGTTGGTGCCGGTCTGACTTGAGGTGTAGGCTGTTACGGATCCTGAATCGCCGAACGGCACGCCAAACGTGATCGAGGGGGTGAAATAGACGCCGTTATAGGTCGTTGGGTCGCCCACAAATGTACCCGTGATGTAGATCGAATAAGCAAATCCGTCGTCTCCGTCATCGTCGCCACCGTCATTCCCTGAATTGCCGCCTGAATCGCCGCCTGAATCGCCGCCCGAGTCACCGCCCGAGTCACTGCCCGAGTCGCCGCCCGAGCCACCAGAATCGCCACCGTTGTCAGCCGCTTTCTTGGCCTCATCTGCCTTCTTGTCCGCGTCATCTATTTTCTTTACCAGCAGCATGACAGCAACGCCGGCGGCAATGCCAGCAAGGACCAGGCCGCCGATTTTCATCCAATTCAGGTCTTTTTTCTTGGGAACCTTAGGTGCGTCAATGGCCTCACCTTGGTCTGTGCCCAGCAGGATCGATTCGCCTTGCATATCGTCGGCCTGCGCCCTAACCAGCGGAATTGACTGCGGCCAGATATAGATAAGGAAGACCAGCAGACTCCACCATACGCACCATTTGGATCTCAACACTTTCAACATGTCGCCACTCCGGATATTCTTGCCAAATAAAAACCGTTGCTTATGATGGGAATTATGGCATAGATAGAAAGTAATAAAATCTAAAAAAAGGAAAGTTCTGCGCACGATCATGACGTTGTTGAATGTTTGTGAACCTCTTTTTCAGTATATATGCCGCTTTAACCGGCTGATTCGCCTGGGTGGGGAGCCGGACGAATCGACCGTGCGAAGCGAAATTGAAACGCTTTTCGGTCGGATGCGATCCACGGTTGCGGAAAACGACAGCCTGCGCCGTCAATTCGATAAAATCGAACGGCCGTTGATGTTTTTCGTCGATTACATCATGGTCGAGTGTGATCATGCGATTGCAGAAACCTGGGGAGACAACCGGTTGGCTTTTGAGCGGGGTGAGTTGTCCGGCGACGAGAAGTTTTTCGATTTGCTCGATGAGACGTTCAAAGACGACAGCGATGAAGCAAACGAACGGCTGGTGATTTTTTATACCTGCATTGGTCTGGGATTCAGCGGGATATACAGCGGACAACCCGATTATCTGCGCAAGAAAATGCGCGAGATCGCGACGCGCATCACGCCTTATTTACGAGTGGAGAAGGAGAACAGGATCTGTCCCGAAGCGTATGAAAACGCGGATACGCGCATTTTTTTAAAGGATAGCGGCAGTATGTTCAAAGGGCTGAAATATGCGGTGGCCTTGCTCTGCATCCTTTTCATCGGCGTCAACATCTACCTTTATCAGCGTGCCACGAGCGCGTTGTCGAAGCACCTGAAAACCATACGCAGTTATGAATTAGACGAACGCAAACCGGCTGCGGGCGGTGTAAAGCCTCAGCCTGCGCGGAAACCGGGAACATAACATGATGAATCACTTTATGTTCTGCCACCTTGCCCAAGTCCAGATGCGCTGGGATCTGCTGGTCAGCTATTTCATGGGCGCGGGCATGCTTTATTACATCACGCTGGCCGGCGCTGCGGTTACGCTGATTGTATTTGGCTGGAAGTATGTGGTCAAGTTTTACAAAAAGCGCAAGGTCAGCAAGTTTAAAAAGGATTTGTCCGCACCGGATAAAGAAGCAGGGCCGCTGCCCAGCGATATCCGTGACCGTTTCAATGACGGCTTGCAGTTGTTCAAGAACGCCGGTCGCGATGTGAACAGCCTGCCCTGGTTTCTGATGATCGGCGAGCAGAACAGCGGCAAAAGTACGGCAGTGACGGCAGCCAATGTCGGCTTTACCATGGGCGGTGCCAATCTCGAAGCGCCTGGCCGGTCAGCCTCGCTGACCTGGTGGTTCAGCAACGATGCGGTCCTGCTGGACACGGCCGGCAGCCTGGTTTTTGGCGAATCCGGCGCTGGCGATCCGCGACGCTGGCACGATTTGTTGAATTTGATGCGCTCAAACCGGGGCGGTTGCCCGTTCAACGGCTTGATCGTGGTGATTCCGGCCGATAGCTTGTTGACCGATTCCGAGGACATGATCCGGCACAAGGCCACGGCCATCGCACGTCAGATGATGGTAATTCGGACCAGGCTGGACCTGGTGTTTCCCGTGTTTATTCTGGTGACCAAGTGCGATCTGATCAATGGTTTTCGCGAATTTTTCAATGACCAGGACGTGACGCGGCAAAACCAACTGTTTGGCTGGTCCAATCCATCGCCCATTGATAAACCTTACAATCCCACGCTGACCGAATGGTATCTGGAAGAAGTGGAAGAGCGGATCGAGAGCCGCAAGTTGCAGCGTCTGCAGAACATCATGCAGAGCGGCGATGCAGCCGAGAAGCGATTGGATCAGCTCGATGCGTTGTATAACTTCCCGCAAAGCTTCCATCGCGTGATAGCGCCGATCAAGCGCATCATCGAAACCGTTGCGCCTTCTAACGAATGGGCCGGCAAATCCATTTATCTGCGCGGAATCTATTTTACATCCGCGTTGCGTAAAGGGGCGCCGTTGGATCTGGATGTGGCTGAGGCTTTGAAAAAACCGGTTGAAACGCTGTCGGGTCACGATTCGCGGGCTGATCAGGCGTCAGAAGGTTCCTATTTTCTGCGCGATGTGTTTATCGAGCGCATTTTTCAGGAGCGCGGTTTGGTGACGGATGCTTCTAATGTGCGCCGGCGCAAGCGACGTCGCGCCTTGTTCCGTTTTTTGCTGATGTTGTTGGGCGTGGGTCTGTTATTCGTGTGGGCTCGTATCGCGGGCCGCGATTTGGAAGAGGATTTGAGCGCCGAACAGGAAGTCTGGTCATACAGCGCGACGGTGATAAAATCGGCTGACCGCCATGGTTTGGACCTCGTGCGACCGACAGGCACGGATGGGCGTTTCGATTATAACGGCAACAACCGGATCAAGATCGGTGACGAACGTATGACCGTGGCCCAGTATCAGCGAAAACTGCAGGATATTGTCTCGCGACCGGTGCGGATTCCGTTCATCTTTCGATTGGTGCGGCCGTTTGGCTCGGGCCTGACCCGGTGGCGCAAACAGGCGCGACGCGTGCTGTTCGAGCGTATGGTACTCGCGCCGACCGTGATGGCCGTGCGGACACGAATGGCCGGGCTGGCCGACGATGCCTGGTCGCAAGATGCGCACGAGGTTCTGGAAGAATTGATCCGGATCGAAGCTGATGCAGCCAACCTGACCTATGAAAAGGAGACCGATGACCCGGCCGATACGATGAGAATGGTCAGCCTGAACCGGTTGATGAAGTTCATCCTCAGCAACCGTTACGACATCGAAACCTACGAAGTGCAGGACAGGGTGATGCTGGACCGGATCATGCGCTGGTGTTATACACGCAAGGAAGGCGGCGGTTTCTGGCCGCCCGCTTGGTTGCCCGACCGGCAGCGGATGAAAGGCGATCCGCCCATTCATCGCGGTGCGACCCTGTTCGTCAATGCCTGCGCATCGGTCGCGGAAAAAGAGCTGCTTTCGCGTCAGCTCAAGGATGTGCGTGAATGGCAACCCAAACTGGATAAGTTCATCAACGAAACCGAAAAGCAATACCAGGACCAGGACCAGGATTTTCGCGACTTTTTGGAAGCCAATCTCGATTTTTTGACCCAGCTCGAAGGCTACCGCGAGTACGAACTGGAATGGGGCAAGCAGTATAAAAAGCTTAATGCGGCACATGGGCGCATGGCAGACGAATTCACACCTTTTGACCAGGCTTTCAGCCATCTGCCGCTCTATGAAGAAGGTACGGTAGAACAGGTCTACCAGGAGCAGGCGTCTAATGCCCTGGAAGAGGTGGCCACGACCATGCGCACGCTGGACCTGCCCGGACCGGCCATTGCGCTGCACAGCAAGACCAACGAAATCGTGTTCGGTCTGGATGAACCCACTGTGGTGGATGACATCAAAAACCTGATGCTGACAACGCTGAAGCAAATCCGTGACGAATTTCAGCAAAAAGGCATTCCCGCCGAATTGCAGAGCTTTGGCAAGGATTTCCGCGCCGCACGTAAGCGCGTTGCCGACTATGCCACGCGCATGGTGGTCTACCAGCCCATTGTCATGCCCGAAGACCTGAAAATCAACCGCTGGGCACGCAGCGACATCCTGTTTAAGCTCAAGCAGGTGGATGTCATTTATATGCAGGATCTGCTCGATACGTTCTGCGACCAGATCGAGAAACGTTTCATCCAGTACGGGAAAGTACTGCCGGAAGCGCCCAAGGAAAAGTTGAACCTGATCTTGGTTCGTGCCTCGGAAGGCGGAAGGACAGCCAAGAACATTTTCTTCAAGCGCAACTGCGAATATGTGCTGAAAAACTGGTCGCGCCTGAACGACAAGGGACTGGATGACCGCGATGTGCTGCTGGCTTTTGAACCGGGCGAGTTCGCCAAGCGCTACCTGATCCTCACGTCCAAGAACAAGGAAGATTACGTGACCCAGTTCTGGGAGAACCTTTTCATGCTGGCATTGGAGACCATGACTGACGACGCGGTCATTGAAATGAAACGGCGACTTTCCGAGGTGGAGAACATTGCCCGTTTTCCGTTTGTACTGCCACACCCCGGTCAATCGGAACTATCGCTAGCCGAAACCATGGACGCGGCGGGGCTGATCCGTAAAATTGTACCCGCGATTCCCAGCAACAAAGGCAAGATTCTGGCCGAAGGCGCGCAAACTGCATCACCGTTGGTCGACAGCCAGTTGCATCGTTTGCGAACCCTTGAGCTGGATGATCGACTGGATTGGCTGATTTCCTGCCGTAAACTGCTCGATGCGCTGCCGCAAACGGTTCGGCGACGTTTGAACTGCAAGGTTTGGCTGCTGGCACCGGACGAGCAGCAGTATCTGCTGGATTACACCACTCGCGGCGATGAACGCGACGACGGCGCGGTGCCGATCTGGAACGTGATCGAAGTATACGAAGGTTTGGGCCGCCGGCCGCGCAAGTTCAGGACCATTGTGGACAAGAAGAAGCTGATCGGTCGGGTCAGCTATCCGGGGGATTGGTTCAGCGTCAAGGTCTTCCGTTACCCCAGCGACGCGCAACCAGCCTATACCTATGTATACGAAGGCACCTGGGCCATTCTACGCCTGTTGCACGAGCGCGAGGCGATTCGGGTTCAGGACGATCCCAAGAAATGGTATGTCAACATTGCCATGGAAGACGATAACCGCCACGAACGCGATCTCTGGCTGCAACTGGAGTTTGACACTGAGTTGCCGTTGCTCAAGGATTGGCCGCAAGAAAAATAAAAAGCTTCGCTAATGCAATATGATCGAATTCCTGTTTGCTGTATTGCATTTTGCTTATTTCGAAACATTCGCAACAAAGCCAGATGGGATGAAGCGTACTCAATGGCGAAGTTTTTTTGCCCACGCCCTTAACCAGGATCGACACAAAACGAATGAGTTTTCGCGCACGCCCTTAGTTGGCACAATCATTGCATTTAACTTTAGCGGTCTTAACCTGAGCAGTTTTTTGAAAGGATACGATTATGGCTACTGGAGACGGACGCGGAAGAATGGGCGGCCCTCACGCCGCGGGACCTGGCGGGAATTGTATTTGTCCCAAATGTGGATATCGGCAACCTCATCAGCAGGGACAACCTTGTCAACAGGTGACTTGTCCCCATTGCGGTGAACGCATGACACGCGAACTATAATCTTAAAAGAAAAAGAGGAAAGAACTATGAAAATTGTTGCCGCATCAACCGGCGCTACGCTGGAATCTACCGTTGATCAGCGATTTGGGCGCGCATCCATGTTTATTGTTTACGATACGGATACAAAGCAGCACGAGGCGATTGACAACAAGCAAAATGTCCATGCGGTTCAGGGTGCGGGTATTCAGGCCGCTGAAATCGTGGCGCGCCAGAAGCCGGTTTGTCTGCTGGCCGGCCATTGCGGGCCCAAGGCCTTCAAGGCGCTGCAAACCGCGGGCATCCCTGTATTCATCGGTATTCAGACCACGGTTGCGGATGCGATTCAGCAATACATCGCCGGTACGCTTAAACCGAGCAAAGGTCCTGATGTGGAAGGCGGAGCCGTGTGAAGATAGCGATTGCCTCCGGTAAAGGAGGCACTGGAAAAACAACCGTTGCCGTCAATCTGGCGCTGGTGATGCAGGAATCCGTCTGTTTACTGGATTGTGATGTCGAAGAACCGAACGGTCACTTGTTTTTGCATCCCTGCATTACACAAAAGCAAGAAATTTCCGTTCTGGTTCCCGAGTTGGTCGAAGACCTGTGCAATGGTTGTGGAGCGTGCAGCCGGTTCTGCGCCTTCAATGCCATAGCCATGGTCAATGATCGACCGCTTATTTTCGATGAATTGTGTCACGGTTGCGGTGGCTGCGTCAAGTTATGCAAGCAGGCTGCTTTGCAAGAAATGAACCGGGTTATAGGCGTGATCGAGCGCGGGACCGCGGACGGCTTTGATTTCCGTCAGGGTTGTCTCAATGTGGGGCAACCCTCGGCAACGCCTTTGATACGGGCCATGCGACAGGAAACGACAAGCGCGGAGATGGTCCTGCTGGATGCGCCGCCAGGTACCACGTGTTCGTTTGTGGCCACGGTACGCGATTGTGACTATGTCGTGCTGGTGACTGAACCCACGCCGTTCGGTCTGCATGACTTGATCCTTTCCGTGGAAGCTTTGCGCAAACTCGGTTTATCCTTTGGCGTTGTGGTCAATCGTATGACAAGCAGCGTGGAATTGATTCGCGCGTATTGCGGACGCGAAAAGATCGATCTGCTATACGAAATACCGGATGAACGTCGTGCGGCGGAAGCTTATTCCCAAGGTCGTCCTCTTGTGGATACCGTACCGGATATGCGCCGGCATTTCGAAACACTGGCGGCGGCGCTTCGTACGGTTAGCGCTACCCAGGGAGTGGCGCCTTATGGATAAATGCATCGAATTAGTTGTGTTGAGCGGTAAAGGCGGTACCGGAAAAACGAGTGTAACAGGTGCGTTGGCGTACCTGGCCAACCAGGTTGTGGTGGCGGATTGTGATGTGGACGCGGCTGACTTGCATTTGGTGCTGAATCCTGAACAACGCTCATGTGAGACATTTCGGGCCGGGCGGCTGGCCGTGATCCGCCAGCAGGATTGCATTCGTTGCGGCGCTTGTCTGGCGCACTGCCGGTTTCAGGCGATTCGAATGGATGGCGAACGTGTTGGTGAGGCCTGTTTTGCAGTCAATGAAATCGCCTGTGAAGGGTGTGGCGTTTGCGCGGCGCTTTGTCCCATGCATGTTATCGAGATGCAGCCATGCGTTGCCGGCGCCTGGTTTGTCGCCGATACACATGTGGGTCCCATGGTGCATGCCCGCCTGGAACCCGGAGGCGAGAATTCGGGCAAGCTGGTCAGCGTCGTTCGCGAGGCAGCGCGCCAGGAAGCGGCAGCAAAGGGATTGCCGCTAATTCTTATTGATGGACCTCCGGGCATTGGTTGTCCTGTCATTGCTTCACTCACTGGAGCAAGTCATGTTCTGATCGTTACCGAACCCACCGTGGCGGGAGTGCATGATATGCGGCGATTGCTGGAACTGATAGGTCACTTCCATTTATCGGTCATGGTCTGCATAAACAAATGGGATCTCAATCCGGGCGTCAGTGATGAACTTGCTGTAATGGTAGAGCAATCTGGTGCATGCTTGGTCGGTCGAATTCGCTACGATTCGGCTGTAACGCAGGCACAAAACGAAGCGCGTACAGTGGTAGAAGGCCCTTGTCCCGCGGCCGACGATCTACATGATATTTGGAAAAAAATACAACAGGAGATAGGCATAACATGAAACCCCAGACCTACAATCGTTCGAGCGTTACCGCCGCGGAACACCCACCTGAAGACAAAAAGTTGCGGGAAAAGATGACGCGCATCCGGCACAAAATCGTGGTCATGTCAGGAAAAGGAGGGGTGGGTAAGAGCACGGTAGCCGTGAACCTGGCCTCATCGCTATTCCAGCAAGGGCTCAGGGTTGGCCTGTTGGATATCGATCTGCACGGACCCAGCATTCCGGTCATGCTGGGCATGGAAGCTACACCTGTGCCGGTGGAAGACGGCGACATGATACCTGCGGATCTTGGCGGACTCAAGGTCATGTCCATTGGTTTCATGCTCAAAGAGCGCGATGAAGCCGTGATCTGGCGCGGCCCCAGAAAGGCCGGTGTGATCAAGCAGTTTTTGCAGGACGTCGCCTGGGGCGAACTCGACTACCTGATCATCGACGCGCCGCCAGGGACCGGTGATGAACCGTTGGCTGTTTGCGAATACATCGGAGAGGTGGATGGCACGGTGATCGTGACTACGCCGCAGGATGTCGCAGCCGCGGATGTCCGCAAATCCATTACTTTTTGTCGTCGCTTGAATATCCCGGTTCTTGGGGTGGTGGAAAACATGAGTGGGTTTGTCTGTCCCACATGCAACAAAACCCATCCCATTTTTGGTCAAGGAGGAGGTGAGAAGCTGGCCAGCGATATGGAGGTGCCGTTTCTCGGCACTATTCCTCTGCATCCACAGATTGCCGAAGGTTGCGACAAGGCGCGACCGTATATGATGAATATGGAGGAACCTATTTCCAAGGCCATGGAAAAAATAATCCAGCCCATCCTGGCCTTACAGAAAGAGGCATGCGACGAAAGTCAGGCACCAGGAAAACTGCGCCTGGCCTTGCCCGTGGTGGAAGGCACCCTATCGGCGCACTTTGGACACTGCGAGAAATTCGTCTTTTTTGATGTGAATCCCAATAACAAAGTCATCCTGAAACAGGAGCAATCGGATGCACCGCCTCATCAGCCCGGTTTTCTGCCTGGCTGGCTTGCGGAACAGGGGGTGAACATTATCATTGCCGGCGGCATGGGTCAACGTGCTCAGGAGTTGTTCGCACAACATGGCATCCAGGTCGTGGTAGGCGCACGACCGGATAAACCCGAGCATCTGGTAGCCGCTTATCTGGAGGATCACTTGCTGACCGGCGAGAATCTCTGTGATCACTAGACCTAAAATAAGCGAAATACTGCACTGCATGACCGTATGACTTAGGGCATTGGGTGGTCGCTATTTGCCTGCCGGTCAATGGGCAATCGACCAGGTCGTGGGGTGGAATCACTACCGCGGCCTGGGCGCGGCGCGCGGCAAAATCGTTCAGCATCTCCAGCACTTTCGCGTAATCGGCCACTGGCGCGATCAGCAGGCGCAGCCCGCACATCTCGGCGATCCAGGCGCCCAGTACTGCCGTCGGCCAGGCAACCGTTGCCATACTGGTATTTGGGTCCTTCTTTTTCCAACAGTTCGCGGGCTCGGTCGAGTAATCTCCGCGAATGCTCTTTGCGGCTGCTTCGATTGGATTGGGGTGCATCAAGACCTTGCCAGACGATTTTTTGCTGTAGTCTTCATCCAGGGTTTGGCCCATCTGGAGGCTCTTCGAGCACGCCGCGCCGGCGCAGGTCCCAGGTATCGATGTAGTAATCCATGCTCTGGCGCACGCTGAGCCAGAGCAAACGCAGCCATTCCGTGTCCTCGGAAATGCGCCATTCATGATACCACCTAACTGGCCGTCGGCCGCAGCATGCCAATCGTGATCCATGTACCGGATCGGCGGCAAGGCACGGAAAGTTTGGTGCCCGTGTTTATCCTGGTTTTCATTGAACTCAGTTTGGTGCCCTTTTTGCGCGTAGCCAAAGGGAAACAGTGAACAGTGACCAATGGCCAACTACACGGGCAGTTCAATGGTGAAGGTTGTGCCCAGATCCGGACTGGTGGTGAAACTGACTTTGCCTTTCAGGTAGTTTTCGCCGAACAGTTTCATGCTGTAGGCGCCCAGGCCGCGGCCTAGGTCTTGCTTGGTGGTGAAAGAGCGTTGGAAAATTTTTACCGCGATGTCGTCCGAAATGCAGCTCTTATTCCAGACATGGAAACAGGGAAACCCGTCACGGCGATCGAACCAGATCTTGACCGTTTCTCCAGCGCGGCTCGCTTCCAGAGCATTCTTGATCATGTTGACCAGTACGCGCAGCAGCAGGGATTCATCGGTATCAAAGGCGTCGTTGGTCGTATGCACCTCGGCGATCAGGTGCTTATCCCGGGCAGCGTAATGCTCATGAAACACATGCTCTACTTTGCCCAGCATCTCCTGCGCGGTCATGGTGACGATGTGCAGTTCCAACTCGCTGCGTTCAGCTCTGATCAGCATATACTGGTCGTCAACATCGCGCGAGATCTGCTGGCTGAGCATCACTAACTGGGCGGCAGCTTCTTCCTGGGTGGCGTCGGCCAGAAGCTCGCTCCAGCCCATCAGGCCGATCAGCGTATTGCGCAGATCGTGAATGAACACGCGTTCGAGCACGTCGCGACGCTTTTGCGCGCTGATGTCGTGAAACACGAACACGGTCAGGACATAGTCGTGCAATTTGAGCGGAGTGCACTGGACATGGAATTCACAAGCTTTGAGTTCACCGTCCCGACGCACGGTCAGGCTGCATTCCCCGCGCGCCGTCCTGTCCTGGTTTTGGCAGGCCATCACCGCCATTACAGCCCCGCATCCGCGGCATGCGTGCGAAGTGCCGCAACCGTCAGGGCCTTCCCGCGGATGGGTGCAGGAGATGACTTCGCCGGGTCGCAAACCGTAAATGGTCTCTTTTTCGACGATATTCAGCGCCTGGAGCAATTCATGGTTGGCGGCCAGCACCTGACGTTGCTCGTTCAGGATCAGCACATAGCCGTCCACTGCGTCCAGGATTACGTCAACGATCGGATCATGTATGGTCGCATCGATCTGCGCTTGCAGTTCACGTTCGGAGACGCGACCGGCCGGCGCGAAATAGGTGGCTGGTGCGGTTTCGTTCATCCTGGTGCTCCGGTTTTCAACAAACATTCGGCCATCCGCAGGTCCCAGAGGGTGTCGATGTCCAGCGAGCGTTCCGGCGGCATGACATAGCCCAGGGCACCTTGAGGGCACCAGGTGCGCTGCCGGCGCAATAGTTCGGTGCGTGTCAGGTAAATGGCGCCGTTGAGCGTATGGACCGGCGGCAGGTTCTGACGCATGGTCTCGGGGTTGCGATCCGGCACCAGCGGTGTCAGACATCCGTTGGCATCCATCTTTTTCATCCAGTAGGGATGGTGCTTGACGGGTGTGACACTGACAACGGCCGGCGGCGCGGATTCCGCGGCAAGGGCGATGGTTTGACGCATGTCATCGACCGTGCGGAAAGGCGATGTGGGTTGGAGCAGCATAACATAGTCGGGAAGCGCGTTCTGCTCCTGTTCGAGCCAATCGAGAATGTGCAACGCCGCATCCACCACCGATGCTCTGTCGTCAGCCAATTCCGCGGGTCGCATGCACGGGGTTTCCACGCCGTAATTTCGGCCAGTAGCGGCAATGTCCGGATCGTCCGTACTCAACAGCACGCGCGCTAATCCGACTTTGGTCGCGGTTTCACACGTATAGGCCAATAACGGTTTCCCAGCCAGATTGACAAGATTCTTACGCGGGATTCCTTTGGAGCCTCCTCGCGCTGGGATGAGTCCAACTATGTCCATGGCGCCTATTCATCCTTTCTTCTCTAAAAGAAGCACAATTATGACGTTTTGTATAGCGAATGTCCAGAAAAAAGATGCAAGGAGCAAAGAGCAGGGAGCAGGGTTCCCAACTCCTAACTCCTAACTCCAAACTCCAAACTCCAATCGACAACGGAATCTCCTTGCAACTTGCCGGTGGTTCACCTAGAACAAGACTTCTTTTTCACCGAACATGAGGATGTTGTATTATGAAAGTTCTTGTTATCGGCGGCGCTGGCTACATCGGCAGTGTGATGACTGAAATGCTCCTGGACCAGGGGCATGAACCCGTCGTGTTCGACAGCCTGGAGCGCGGCCATCGCGATGCCGTAGATTCTCGTGCCCGCCTGATCGAAGGCAATCTGCTCGATGCGGAAGCTATCAAAAAGGCCATGCTTGAGGTCAAACCGGACGCGGTCATGCACTTTGCCGCTTATGCGCTGGTGGGGGAATCCATGGAAGATCCGATGCTCTATTTCCGCAACAACGTGGGCGGCGGCATTCATCTGGTCGACGCCATGGAAGCCGCCGGCGTGGGTAAGATCATCTTTTCCTCCACTTGCGCCACCTATGGCGTACCTCAAAAAATACCGCTTACCGAGGATCATCCGCAAAATCCGATCAACCCCTATGGCGAATCCAAGTTGCTGTTCGAGAAAGTGCTGTCCTGGTGCACCCGGCAGCGTGGCATCAAGGCCGTGTACCTGCGTTATTTCAATGCCTGCGGCGCCAGCGAAAAGTTTGGCGAGGATCATCGGCCCGAATCCCACCTGATTCCCAATGTGCTCAAAGTGGCGCTTGGCCAGCGCCACAAACTGTTTATTTTCGGCGATGACTATGATACGCCCGACGGCACCTGCATCCGCGACTACATCCATATCAAGGACCTAGGCCAGGCCCATATCCTGGCCATGACCGGCGATCACCAGGGCGCGTTCAACCTGGGTAATGGTGACGGCTATTCGATCCGGCAGCTCATCGAGGTGGCCCGTGAAGTGACCGGACACCCGATTCCGGCTGAAAAAGCTCCGCGTCGGCCTGGTGACCCGGCACGCTTGATCGGCAGCGCCGAAAAAGCGCGCAACGAACTGGGCTGGAAACCTCAGTATGCCGATTTGAAGACCATCATCGAGCATGCTTGGATCTGGCAGAAGCAGCATCCTGAAGGATACGCGCAATGAGACCTGCTGCCGAATTGATTTCCACTGGCGCGGAACTGCTCAACGGCCGCACGATCAATGGTCATGCCGCTACGCTGGGGCAGGCGCTTAACGCGATGGGCCTCGCGCTGGAGCGCGACACCACCGTGGCCGACGATCTGGACGCCATCAGCCAGGCGCTGAGTTCGGCGCTGGAGCGTGTAGACCTGGTTTTTGTCAGCGGCGGTTTGGGCCCCACTTGCGACGATCTCACGCGTGATGCGGTGGCGCGGGTTGTGGGGCGTGGCGTTGTGATAGACCAGGCAGCGCTGGAACATGTACGGGCCGGCTGTAGCCGCATAGGCCGCACCTTCAACGAAGCGCACGCGCGTCAGGCCCAGGTGGTTGAAGGCGCCGTGGTTTTGCTGAACCCGGTCGGCGCCGCGCCCGCGGAGCGGATCGAACTGGACACCGGTAAGGTCATCTGGGTGCTGCCCGGCCCGCCCCTGGAATTCAAGGGTATCCTGGATACCTATGTGACGCCATGGCTGAGGCAGCAGTCGGACCTGGTCAGCCCATACCGTGAACGCATCTACCTGGCCTGCGGCCTGGGTGAATCGGATGCGGTCGATCTGTTCGACAAGGCCGGTTTTCCCCCGGCCGGTCTGGACCTGGCTTTTTGCGCGTCCTCGGGCCGGCTGGAATTGCGCGTTGCGTCGCGCAACGGAGATGAAGCGTTGCTGCAAAAGGCCAATGCCGATGTGTGCCGGATTCTTCACCGCTACATCTATGCCACGGACCGGCGCGAAATGAACGAGGTGGTCGGTGAGTTGCTGGATCAGGCCGGCGCAACATTGGCCACTGCCGAGTCGTGTACTGGCGGCATGATCGGTGCGCTGGTTACGGATATCAGCGGCAGTTCGCACTATTATAAAGGCGGCGTGGTTGCGTATGCCAACGAAGTGAAGCAAACCCTGCTGAAGGTGCGTGAGCAGGACTTGCGCGAACACGGAGCGGTCAGCGAACCGGTGGCGCGCCAGATGGCCATGGGCGTGCGTGTGTTGCTCAATACGGATTACGGTCTCAGCGTTACGGGCATAGCCGGACCGGGCGGTGGCACGCAAGAGAAGCCGGTGGGCCTCGTCTACATCGGATTGGCCAGTCGGCAGCAGAGCTGGGTGCAGCGCTGCCAGTTCGGCCGCACGCGCCAGACCGTGCGCCAATGGACCAGCCGCATGGCGCTGAACCTCTTGCGCTTGCGTTTGTTAAACATGGAAATTTAATTTGCGCATCACCCGCGGAAGCGGTAAGCTGTGCGCCGTTTTTTATAACATCGTGAACTGCGAATCCATACAGGACGATGCCGTGATCCGGGTCTTCACGGCCTTGGAGATCGGCAAGGCCGTGCGCGAAAGACTGACGGATGTTCAGCACCACTTGCGCAAGAGCGAGGCAAAAGTCAGTTGGGTGCTGCCAGAGAATATGCATGTTACCATGGTTTTTCTGGGCGATACGTATGGCTTGATCGTCCGCGCATTGGCCGAAGCGTTGACTCCCTTGTCGGCTGAGTTGACGGCATGCGATTTTGAGGTGGCCGGGCTTGGGTATTTCGGTTCGCGCCGTTCGCCGCACGTGATCTGGGCCGGCTTGCGCGAAACGCCCGGACCGTTGCACGGCCTGTACCGAACCGTCCACACGACTGTGGAGCGGCTGGGTTTGAAGCTGGATCAACGTCCGTTCAAAGCCCACATAACGCTAGGTCGCGTGCGCTCGGCACGTCATGCGGATACGCTGTTGCCGATGCTGGACAAATTTAGGGACACGTGTTTTGGCGTAACGGAAGCTGATCGGTTATTGATCATGCGCAGTATTCTGGGCGCACAAGGCGTGAAATATAGCGTGTTGCACGAACTGGCACTTAATAAAAAGGATGGAAGCCATGTCGATGAAAGCAAAAACGGATAGTAAAGAGCAGCAGACAGAGAAAAAAGAGGGCGAAAAGAAGATGTCTGCCGAGTTGAAGGCAGTGTTATCTCAGATTCAGAAGGAATACGGTGACGGCGCAATCATGAAGCTGGGATCTGAAGAGGAGATTCCCAAAATGGCGTGCATCTCGACCGGCGCACTTACGCTGGACCTGGCGCTGGGCATCGGTGGTGTGCCGCGCGGTCGCGTGGTAGAGGTGTATGGCCCTGAATCGTCAGGCAAGACCACTCTGGTTTCGCACATCATCGCCAATGCGCAGAAAAATGGCGGTTTGGCCGCGTTCATCGATGCGGAACATGCGCTGGACCCGCATTATGCGCGCAAGATTGGCGTCAACCTGGACGAGTTGCTGGTTTCGCAGCCGGATTCCGGTGAAGAGGCGCTCAACATTGCCGAAAGCCTGGTGCGCAGCAATGCCCTGGACATCGTGGTCATCGATTCCGTGGCTGCCCTGGCCCCGCGCGCTGAACTGGAAGGCGCCATGGGGGATTCACACGTGGGATTGCAGGCACGACTGATGTCCCAGGCGCTGCGCAAGTTGACCGCGGCTATCAACAAATCCAAGACCACCTGTATCTTTACCAACCAGATCCGTGAAAAAGTTGGCGTCATGTTCGGTAGCCCGGAAACCACGCCGGGGGGGCGCGCATTGAAATTCTACGCATCGGTACGCATGGATATCCGTCGTATCACCACGATCAAGGATTCCCACGGCAATGCGGTCGGCAGCAGGATCAAGGTCAAGGTGGTCAAGAACAAGGTGGCGCCGCCGTTCGTGGAAGCGGAATTCGACATCCTTTTTAACGAAGGGATCTCCTGGACCGGTTCCGTGCTGGATGCCGCCATTCAGCATAACTTGATCGAGAAACGCGGATCCTGGCTGTCCTACGATGGGCAGCAACTAGGGCAAGGCCGTGACGCGGCGCGCGAACACCTGAAAAGCGACGAGGCCATGCTCAACAAGCTCATCGAAATTGTTCGCGAAAAGGGTGCGCCCAAGAAATAACTTATGACCCGAAAAAGCGCGGATTCAAAGAGGAGAGTGGATTATTGGTATCTGGGGACGACGGCTTTTAACCAAGAACACGCGGTGAACGATTACGGTGAAGCTCGGTCCCGTGAACGGTTATGAAAATATTACGTTGCATTCGATAGGAAAGGTGGTCAATAACGACCAGGGCGCAAAGCTGGTATTGAGCCAGGATGCGGCGCCTGCTTTACTTGGACTGGACCAGTGGTCACATGTTTGGGTATTCTGCTGGTTTGACCGCAACGATACACCTGCTGCGGGTTGTAGACCACGGACATCACCCATTACGCCGCTTTTCAAATCGACAAGGTGCGCGACAAGGTGCGCGACTTGTCGCGTTGAGAAGCTGCATATCAAAATAATCTCAAAACTCATCGATGGTGTTATCCTCATCCGCGCGGAAACCGCAATAATCAATCTATTGACCGGCGAGTTTGCCTGTCGCGCACCTGTGCGGCCCAACCTGATTGCAATAACGTTGTGTCAAGTGATCGAGGTCGCGGATCATGTGGTCCACATCGACGGCACGCCAATCCTGGACCTGAAACCTTATATTCCCGGCAGTGATCATGATGCACAAAACATGCGCGCCCCAGATTGGTTGTAGGCGGTTCCCATGGGGTTTGGCAGGCTGAAAACCCCCGCGGGAAAACCTATTCCTGGTAAATCGGCAGGTATTGGTATCGCACGGCCAGGCAGATGACACAGAAAGCCGTGGCATAAACACCGCCGTCATGGCCATGGTAGTTTTTGAATTCCCCGTCTTTTTGCTGCAGTGTGAGTAAAAATTTCTCGGTTTTGGGCAGCATCGTTTCGCGATGCCTGACGCCGGCCATGTTCGCGGCTGTGATTACATAATAGGTCTGGTAGAAAAACCACTTGCTTCCTTTGGCCGGGTCCAGGTCCAGCAGAAATTCGGTGGCTTTGTTGATTTTTTTTTGGTCTTCCGGCTTTTCATTGGCGCCCAGTGCCTGCATGCAGACAATGCCGGCACAGCGCATGGCCGTGCTGGGTCCTTGATTAGGTTGGTAGGCAAACCCTTCATGCCCATCATGATACGTGCGTCGTACATAATCCAGCGCGTCCGCGATGGCTTTGTCCGGGATGTTGAGACGGCAGTTCTGCGCCGAGCGCAGCGCCAACACCTGCCAGACGGTCAGGGACAGGTCCGCGTCGCGCGGGTGCGGTTCGTAGCGCCAGCCGCCATGATGCGGGCTGTGTTTATTGTTGCTCTGTGCATGGAGGATGACGCGCAGGGCTTTCTCAGCCGCTTGCTTGACTTTCAGGTTGTCTTCCTCCGAACCCATCATGCCATACGCTTCAGTCAGAGCGAGCGCGCAGATGCCGTGTGCATACATGCGACCATTGCTTTCGCGCCCCAGATAACCGTTTTCCGCGTTAGCTGTGTCGACCAGGTACATGATCCCGCGACGCAGGTGGTCGCCATACTCGGAGCGGTCGGGAAAGTGACCCGCGGCCATGAGCGCGATGCATGACAACCCCGTATAGGTATTGGGCAATTTACCTTTGAACGCGCCGCTGACAGGATCCTGTTGTGCGGCTAGCCATTTGACCGCCCGTTCCACGGCGCGATCAACTTCATCCTGTTGCTGAATCAATTCAAGGTGTTCGCGGTCGCCGCCATACGTAGTGCTATGCCACAGCAAACCGCTCAGCAAAAAAACATGCGCAATCCGCAATCCGTAATGCGATATTCCAAAACGCCAACCTATTCTTCGCGATCGTTCCATTGGGCGCGCTCCTTGGCTACGTGTTGCAGATACTGTTTGATGGCTCGCCGGTAATACGGGGAATAGCGTGTGGCCCGAGCCTGGCTGTCACGCGCATCGAGGTTGCCTTCCACGCCTTTCCATGGGTCGGCGATCTGCCGGTCGGTCAGCGGATCAATTTTGTTCTGGGCCTGGTTCTCGGATCCCTGGCCCTGCTGGTTACCGGGATCGCCGGTTTGCTGGTTATGGCTGGCCTGCCGCGGGCCAGCGGATGGGGCGCCGGGTGGGCGGGAACCGGAGGTTTGCGCAAGTTGATGCGCCATTTGCTGGGCCAATTGCTGCATGGCCTGACGCACATGCTCGGACGCGGTTTGCATGGCTGCGCTGGATTTGCTGGATGCGGAGCCGGTTTGCAACTGGTTTTCAGCAGCTTGCATGTCGTGTGTCGCCTGGGCCAGGGATTCCGCGGCCAGTTTTTCGAGCGTCATGACCGGTGCGTCCTGCCCCGGTTGCGCCGCGGTCGGTGTTGACCGGCCGGCTTGATTTGCCCGGCCAACTTGCACAGGTTCTACCGCCGCAGCTCGATCCGCGTGAGTCTGGGCTGAACCCGTGCTGGTGACCGGCGGCGTTGCCGAAGCCGCGGCCTGTTCCAGGGCTTCGGCTGTTTTCATGGCCTCGAATGCGCCCTCAGCGGCTTGACCGGCCATGTGGGCGGCCTGCTGATAGTTCTTCTGCTTGAGCAGGTTGGGCAGGGACTGTAAGCGCTGCAACCTTCGTTGGGCATCGGCTTTATCCTGGGCCGCCTGACGTTCCGCTTGCTCTGCGGCACGGCGCGTCTGCTCGATAGCTTGCTTCATCTGTTCTCGCGCTCCATCTGCTGCCTGCAACGCATCGCGTGGCGCTTTGCCGTGCTCACCAGCCTGGCCGGCCAATTGCCGTGCGCGTGGGATCTGACCCTGCTCCGCGGCTTCAGCAGCCTGGTTCAGGGCCTGGGTCGCCCGCTGATCGTCGTTAGCGGCAGCTTGTTGGGCTGCTTTGCGCAGTTCCGCGGCGCCTTTTTGCTGGTGGGCCTGCAAATTTTGCAGCGCTTCTTTCACTGATTTGGTTGGTGTGCTTTTTGTTTCGTTT
The DNA here is from genome assembly GCA_964580325.1 of uncultured Verrucomicrobiota bacterium. Taxonomy (GTDB): domain Bacteria; phylum Verrucomicrobiota; class Kiritimatiellia; order CAYTQP01; family CAZOLK01; genus CAZOLK01. Next base: position 38,375 of record CAZOLK010000001.1, read on the forward strand.
TCCCCTTGTTTCCGCGCCCACGGACCGCGTAAACCATCGATTCTATCCTTCAAACGCTGGTCGTCACAACGATGTACGGTATTGACAGCTTCCCGCAGTGCTTTGTGCTCCCGCGCCGCCAGCTTGTGGCGTTCCTCGGCTTCCTGAGCGTCTTGTTTAAGTAGATCCTTCAAGGCTTGTAGCTCTTGCTGGGCATGCTGAGCAAAAGGATTTTCTTCGCGCACTTTCTTATAGGCGTGTTCCAGGTCTTTTACCGCTTGGTTGACTGCTTGATGGGCCTCGTCCAGGTTTTCTTTTGTCGGTTTACCTGTTTTACCCGCATGTTCTATTTCGCGTTGGGCCTGGAGCAAATTGTCGCTGCGTATCGCGTTGAACGTACGCTCCATGGGGCTGCGTTCCTTCTGGTTGTATGGCATGGGCGCAAACGTGTCCGCGGATTGACGCATGGCCTGGTCCATCTGCTGTTCAGCACGGGCCAGTTCTTCAGCCGATTGCTGCCCGAACCGGCTGCGTGCTGCCTGGGCCGCAGCCTCGCCAAAACGGCTTTGTCGCGCCGCTTCGATGGCCTGACGCAACGGTTCTTGATGCAACTGCGTGTATGCTTCGGCCCGTTTGAGCATATCAGCGATGCGCGCTTCTTCACGCCTTCTGTCGGCAGCCTGCTCCAAAGCTTCCACGGTGCGAAGGGCCAGGTCCGGATCGCCCTGGGAAGCTTTGCGCTGCAATTCGCCACGCAACTCTTTTTCATGTTGCGGCACGCGATGGCGCGCGGCTTCCAGGGCTTTGCGCAGTTCGGGCGAGGTCTGGTCGGCCTGGTCGCCGGTCGCCTGTTCAAGGGTGTCCGCGGCCTGCTGTTTGCCCTGGGCGCGTGCCAACCGGGCTGCTTCGGTCAACGCTCCCTGGCGTGCAGCCTCGGCAGCCTTGCTTTGCGGGTCTTTCATCTGCTTGATCGCTTCGCGCACCCGCGGCTCTGCATCAGCATAGGTTTCGCGGTCATGCCGCTCGAGCTGGTCTGCCGCTTGCGCCAATTCCTGGCGCTGAGCATGCGGCAGGGCCACGGCGGCTTTGCGCATCTCGTCAGCCGCCTGTCTGTAGTCGCGGTCGCGAACAGCTTTGGCGGCGCGGTCCAGGTAGGCGGCCGGCAGGGGTGCGGCGCTTTGCGCCATACGCTCGAGGCCTTGGGCATGCAGTTCCAGGGGTTCCGGCAAAGAGGCACGGTTAGCGTCTCGCGGCTTTTGCGCTATCTCGCGCTGGGCTTCCGCGGCAGCCTTGAACCGGCGCACGGCTTGCTGTGCCTGCTTTTGTCGCGGCCCGGATGGCAGCGCTTCGGCCAAGCGCTGCATGCTGTCGGCAGCCTGTTCATAACGGCCTTCGCACCCATGTTGCGCTGCTTCGCGATTGTCCAGTGCATCAGCCGCGGCCAGCCCATCCAGTGCGGGACGGTTTGGCGGCACGGTTGCCCCCTGTTTCTCCCTGGGTACCCTGAATATATGGGGCGTGGGGGCCTGGTCCTCGCGCATCGCCTGGTCCAACTCCGCTGCTTTTTCAAACAAGCTGCGCGGCACGCCCTCGCTCAAGGCTGCGGCGCGCTCGTAGTCTCCTTTTTCAGCAGCCTGTAACGCGGGTTTCGCATCGTTCGGTGCGGTCGCGCTTTCCATGGCTGCCTGCTGCGCGAATCGGTTGTGGTTTTCGTTCATCAGTTTCGTGGCCTGGTCCGCCCGCTCCTGATCCGGCGTTGGTTTGTCGGCCATGGTTGCTTGCTGCTTTGCTGCTTGCGGTTCCACTTGGCGATCGTTTCTCGGCGCTGGTCGATCCCACCACGACGGCTTGTTTTCCATGGACTGTGCGCGCCGTCGACCTTCTTCCGCAGCCATATCGATCAAATCCCGCTGCAAAGCGTCCAGGTTGCGCGCCGCAGCTTCGTCATCGCCCACGTCCATGTTGCGGGCCAGTGCATCCAGCCGATCGCGAGCTTTCCGGGCGCCGGCTTCAGAGCGTGCGCGCAATTTCTGGTCCAGTTGCTCACTGCGCTGTGGTATTTGGCGTCCATAATTCTGGCGCAGTTGCTCCAGGCCGCGCAGGTCCGGCAAAGTATGGAATGTTTTGTTCAGCTCGTCGGCCTGCTGATTCATCTGCTCGTGTAGCTCAGGTTGCGACTGGCGGATATCCTGTGCCGCGTTGCGCAACCATTCTGCCTGACGCGCTGGCGACTCGATCGCGAACCCGCGCTTGAACTTATCCAGCTTGTCCTGCATGGGTTTGTTGTCCGCGGGTGGTTCAACCTGTTCCAGCAGGTCCAAGCCTTTCATGGTGACAGGGGTCAGGGCTTTTTCAACCTGGCGCAATCCTTTGCCGGCAGCTTTGTAGCGGCTGAAATCGTGCTTTAACTCATCCAGCGACCGCTGCATGTCGGCGACATTCAATGGCTTTTGATCCGCGTTTTTCACCATTGGCGTTGATGGCGCTTGGGGCGGTGGTTTGCGCATGGCCTGTTCCACGGCATGGCGAACGTCTTTGAGTTGCTCTACAGCCTCGCCCATCAGTTGATTGCGGCGATCGGCAGGGATGTCCGACTTGCGCGCTTCGCCCAGTTTCCGACGTACCGCTTCCATGTTTTTACCGGCATGCTCCGGCATGACCGCGGCGAGCTGCTTTTCAAGGTCTTTCATCGCTTCATCCAATACAGCGGCCCGAGTGTCGTGCGCATGTTTGTCGACGTCCGATTGCGTCAGCTTTTGCGTGGCCTGGCGTAAATCCCGACGCTGCTGCCGCGCTTGGTCGATCAATTCGTCGGTTTTATCCAGCAGTTGGCGCGTTCGTTCCCGGACCGCTCGTGCCGCAGCTTCGGGATCCAGTTCGTTCGCCTTATGCGCCAGGTCATGGCGTACAAGTTCCGATTCATCGGCCAACTCGCGCGACCGGTTGTGATCGTATCGTTTTTCCAAGGCGCGACTGTCTTCAGCCATGCGGTCGATCTGTTTGCGCGCCTCTTCCAGGGCCGCTAACTGCTCGAGCATTTCACCAGCTTCCGCGCCCAGCGTCTCTTCAGCCATTGCACGCAGATCCTGGACCAGTTGTTCTTCCTCGTGCGCAGTCAGGGCGCCAAGCGCAGCCTCTTCCTGGCGGCGCAGCAAGTCGCTGACTTGCTCCAGCTTTTCAGCACCAGCGCGTGCGTTTTCAGCAGCCTGTTGAGCAGCGTTCTGTTGCGCTGTTTTTTGCGGTGCTTCCCGGTCGGCAGCTTGTTTCGCGGCGGATTCCCAGTGTCGACGCGCCTGCTGCAATTCCTGTTCAGCTAGTTGCGCGGCAACGTTGGCCAGCACCATACGGGCAGCCGGTTCCGCATTGAGCGCACCCGGATTGCGCGTCAGCGCTTGCTCGGCTTCGACTTTCATCCTGTTGGCCAAATCGCGAACCTGTTCCTGGTTGGCGGTCAGGCGATCGCTCAGCACTTCGACGGCGTCGGCATCCTCGGCTTGTTGCGCTTGTTCGGCCCATTGCTTCAGCGCATCGGCTGACGCCGCGAGTTGGTCCGAGACCGGCGTGCGGTTATGCTTGATCGTATCGTGCGCCTGTTGCATGTCCGCTCCAGCCACTCCGGCCCATTCCGCGATCTGCTTGTCGGCATTTTCCAGCATATCGGCGGTCTGGCCCACCATTTCCGCTGCTTTTCCGGCATTGTCCTGGTGCAGCATTTCCTGGGTTTGCCGCAATCCGTCGGCAGCCTGTTTCAACGCATTTTCAAGCGCATGCGCCTGCTTCTTGTCGATCGCTTCGTGTCGATTGACCTGTTCCCGCAGTCGTTCGAGTGCCTGTTCGCTTTCATGGACCGCGGCCATGGCATCGGCCATCAGCGCGGTTTGATGTTCTTGCTCCGCGGTTTGCGCCCGTGCCATGGCGCGCTGAACATCGTCGCCCAAATCTCGTGCCTGCTCGCGTATAGCGTTCCGCGTTTCTTCGAGCGCCTCGTTACGTCGCAGCGCATCCAGGGCGTCGGCTACATGGTGCACTTTTTCCGTCTGGGCTTGGCTTATGGCTTCGTCCAGCGCCTCACTCATTTGACGCAACGTATCAGCCCTATCGTTTGCGCCCGGGACAGTGCGGGCGGCCTTTGCCTGCTCGCGCGCCTGCTGCTCAAAGTCCCTGGCCATCTGACGGGCGCGCTGCCGGTCTTTTTCTTTATTATGCATTTCCAGGTCTGCGGCCAAGCGATGCATGGCGCTCGCTTCGCGGAACAGCCAGCGCGTGATCTCCTCGGCGCAGGTATCGATCTGTTTGTAGTCCGCGGCCGGTTTTTTCAATGTCGCCACGGTTTGCTGCAACGCGATCAGCAGCCTATCTTCCGTGCGGACCGGTTTCGGCAATAGCATCCTGGATGGAACGATTTCGCGCTTGCCCCGTGGCGGCAGCCATTCCCATTTCAAGCCGCCGGGACCGCCGCTGTTGAAATAGTACAAGGTTACTGGATAGATGCCGGCGTCCAACTCGCGATGCGTGCCGCGTTCCTGCATGGCATGATGACCGTTGTTGTCGATCAGGCTCTGGCCGCTTACGTTCAGTCGCGAACCATCGTCAGACGTGATCCAGATCCCGTATTTTCCCGGTTGCGGCACGCGCAGCCAACCGGTCCAGCTTACAGCCACCACATCCTCGTTGCCCATGCCCAGCCGATGCAGCATCGGGATGTCGAAACCAGCCTGCAAACGGATGCTATCCGCTGTGCGTTTGGCGATGACGTTATCCAGAGGCAACTCGTTCAGGTTTTTATAATAATGGCCCAGCAAACCAAACACGTTTTTTTGCGCACTGTCCTTCTCAAACGAGAGCGTGGCAAACGACTCGGCTAACGGTTTATCGGCGGCAATGGTGCGCGCCACGTTCAGCAACCGCTTATTCAGGCCCCTGGCCGTCGCATCGTTGCGGAAACAGGTGTACCCGGCTGTACGCAGAAGCGCCTGCCATTGTTGCACGTCCTGTTGTTGCCGGCCCTTGGTTTTGAGCAAGTCGCCCATCAGCCGCGCCAGACGGATCATGGTCTCGAGCCGTTCGATCGGCTTTTCCTGCTCGTCGACAAATGCCGCTGCCGGCAGCGTAAAGAGCCGCTCCTGGCGGATAAAGCGTTGCGCCAGGTGAATGCACGAACCGGCCTTGAGGAAAAAAGCGTTGCTCCGCGCCCGTGCCGCGGCCTGTTCCGCCTGACGCAAAGCCTGGTTGAGTTGCGCAACATGCGCTTGCATCAAGTCCCGGGTCTGTGCCGCGCCCGGTTCTTGAGCGCCGTACGCCATCTTGCCGCGCATGGCCGTGACGCCGCGCAGATGCTGTTGGCTCTGTTGTAATTGTGAAACCATTTGGTCCAGTGCGTCCAGGAACACTTTGGCTCGGGCCCATTGCGCGGCACGGGCGATCATGATCTCGCGCCGTTCACTGGCGCTGCGCTGGCCCCGCGCATCATCGGCAGCGATGCGCACGCTCAACAGGTCGCCGGCCATGAGCTTCATGGACGGCAGATCCAGCACGTGGCTTTCACTGTAGGGTTCCAACCGCAGCGTGCGTTGCGGACCGTTGTTCAGTGACCAGGTCAGCACCTGGTTGGTCACGCCAAAATCGTCGCGTGTCTGCCAGCGCAACTCCAGCGGCTCATCAGGTTGGCGCAACGCATCGGCTTCCGGCTCGATCACCACCACCTGCGGCGGCGTGTCTTCTATGGCCGCCACTTCGTACTCCTGGACCGTGCGCGGGGCATACCCGTCCTCATCTTTGAGCGCCAGGGTATAGACACCGCTCTTCCCTACGGTTATAGACACCAGAGCCTGGCGCTTATCTTCCGACAAGAACGCCAGGGTGGAGTGGCCGAGATAGATCAACGACAGTTCGCGCAACGGTTTGGACACCTGGAGATAAAGGTCCACCCGCGTGCCTTCCAGGGCCTTGATCGCGCCCGTGTCAGTATCGACCGTAAACGGTTCGAGCCCGGAATAACCAGGAAACGTATACGCCAGTTTGAAAGATTCCACCACGGGCCGGCGGATCATGCGCAGGTCGTATGCGCGACTGATCACCTTGCCGCAGCGCGCAAAATAACGCAGGCTGGTCCGCAAGCCGTCCAGTTCCAGCACGTAGCGCTGTCCGACCGCGTCATAGGTCATGGGCAGCACGCGCTGACGCCGCCCTTCCATCACGAGTTCCACGTCGCGCTCAGGACCATCCGCTGTCACGACGAAACGGATCGGCTCGCGCTCCAGAAAAGTGATGCCGCCCGGTTCGCGAACGATCAGCCGGAGACTGCCCACGGTTGCGTCGTTGGTGGATGGCAGAACCACACGCTTGACCAGACCGACCAGCGGTAAGCCGGGCGTCAGCAGAGCAGCCGCGAAAAGCAGCAGGAGCAGAACAGGCGCGACAAACAGCTTCCAGGACAGCGGCCAACTGGTCTCGATGTGCAGGCGCTCCATGTCCTCGGCGGTTTGCCGGACCAACTCGCGGATCAGGTCGCCTGACGCAACGCTGCCCTTTTCGCGTTGCAGTTCCACCGCTGAAATCAATTTTTCGTTCAATTGCGGATGCAGATGCTCCAATAACCAGGCCAACCGTTTAGGCTTGATCGGGATGAGCGTGGGACCGAGCCAGGCGGTGAGGGCGTAAACCAGCACAATGCCGTAGAACGTAAAGCTCAGCAGCACGCGCCCGGTCCAGGGCAGAGGGAGAAAAAGGTCAAGACAACATGCCGTGAGTAGAACGAGCATGGCCACAAGCAACGTGCGGATGGCTCCGGTCCAAGCGACCTGCCGTTGCCAGCGTCGCGCCGCTTGCCTCAATAGCTGCCGTAAGGCGTTGTCCATCTCTTGCATTTCTGAGCCTCCGCTTGGTGCTTAACCCGAATAGCATAGACAAAAAGCCCTGAATTGCAAGGAAAAATCGCGCACATCGAAACCTGTCGATCTTGCAGACAGATTTCGACCTTTAACATCAGGAACGAACTGCTTCTGCGACCCGTTCCAACACCTCCTGCACATAGCGCTTGACCGAGTACATGCGCCTGGCCCGTTCAGCCAGCGCAACGCCGGCGCGTTGGCGTGCTGGCGCGTCGTTGATCCACTGTTCGACCAGAGCCTGGTAGGCATCCGGATCAGGCGCCATGATCGCCGGCGGTTCGCCGACCACCCAGGCGCCGGCGCTCTCCGCATGGGCTTCGCTCCACTTCAGCGCGGCTACGGGCAGACCGCAGGCCATGGCTTCCTTAATGCTCTCCGATCCGCCCACGGGAAACTCGTTGAGGTAAATATCCATGGTTTTCAATAATGGCCCGGTTTGCATCACGGAGCCTGGGAACATACAGCGGTGCGCCAGGCCATGTTGCGCGAACTGCGCGGTAATGCGTTCCGCAGGAGACGGACCGATGCCCAGAAAAAAGGTTTGCGGATAGCGTCGCAGCAGCTCGAATACAATTTTCAGATAAGCCGGCGAGAGCCGTTCGCCCATGCGGTTGCTGACCACGCCCAGCACAAGGGCGTCCCGCGGCAGCCCCAGTTGTTTGCGTTCCAGCCGGGGCATGGCCCGCAGACCGTCCACGTCCGCGCCGCTACGCATCAGCAGCCGCTTGCCGTACTCATCGCGCCATACATCGTCCTCGCGCGCTATGTTGACCGGGTTATCGAACAGGCAAAGATCAAATCCGGGATTGAAAGTGGAGCAACCGATGTGGATGTCGACCTTGAACGCGACAGGCGCCAGACGGACCACAAGCCAGTCGATGGGGCAGGTCAAGCCGGTTTGCACAATCAAGGCGTCCAACTGGTCGCGGGCCAGTTGGACGATCATTTCGCGCGCCACGTTTTGCGGCGTCTGGTCGCGTGGCGCAGCGTAAAACGGAATGCCGCGCCGGGCCAGTTCCGCGAGAAGTACGGGCGCACGCTGGTCACTGCCCGCGCTGTCTACGCCGAATGGAAAGAGGGGATTGCTCCGCGCTGTCAGGTTTTCGCTGGAATAGACGCGCAAGGCAAAAGCCTCAGGATCGGCGTATCGGACAAAATGCAGGATCAGGCGGCTGTAAGCGACCACATGATCGACCAGGTTGGGGACCATCAAACCGACGCGCAAAGGACGCCTGCCCGTGTCCGCCTCGGTCTCTGCGGGCGCTGGAACCGCAAGATCGCGCGCCATGGCCGCGGCGATCCAGTTGTAAATGCGTGCCACGCGCAAGCTTTGCAGCGGATTTCGGGTGATTTCAAATGCGCCGGACTGGTCCAGCAGCATGGCTGCGCCGGCTGCTTCCAGCGCAGAGTTGGCCCAACCCAAGCGCAGAGCGTCCTCAGCATAGCGTAAGGTTTCGCATGCCGCTTCCTGGACGCAACCCGTGCGTCGCAACAGCCAGATGATATTATACATGACCGCGCCGTTCAGCGAACGACAGGAACGGCGAAAATTCCGCAGGCAATTCAGGCTCATGCCCTCGTCTTGGAGAAACAGGTTGGCAGCACGTAACAGGCAGCCGATCGCCCGCGTACGCTCGTCATCGGCCTGTTCGCAAGCCGCCAGTTCGCTTTCCAACCGTGGAAACGTGTCACGGCCAAGCTGCGCAATCAGATACTCCAGGTTATATATGGTCTCCATCATCCCAAATGCATCATAAGCTGGTCACCCGCGAAGGTCAAGTAGGGAGCAAGGAGCAAGGAGGGAGGCACTCCAAAAAAGAATCCCGTCTGACAAGTCTGACAAGTCCGACAAGTCTGACAAGTCCGACAAGTCTGACAAGTCTGACAAGTCTGACAAGTCTGACAAGTCTGACAAGTCTGACAAGTCTG
>CAZOLK010000001.1:47272-86180 GCA_964580325.1 uncultured Verrucomicrobiota bacterium
ACAAGTCCGATAAGTCCGACTTGTCAGACCCAGACCCAGACCCAGACCAATGACCAACGACTAATGCCGGAAATGTCCGGGCGGCAATCTCAATATGCGCTTGAACGCCTTGGAAAAAGAGAACCGGTCGGAAAAACCGAGGTTTTCGGCAATGCTCTCTACGCTTTGCTCTGATGTGGCCAGCCATTGCGCTGCCTGGTTCATTTTTAGGCGCAGTAAATATTCATGCGGCGTCAGGCCGAGGTGTGCCTTGAACAGGCGGCACATATAAGCATGGGAAATGTGCGTGGCCTCGGAAACAGCGTATACCGAACTCAGGCACTCAAAATGACGATCAATATACTGCTTGCAGCGAAAAAAGGAACTGGCTGAGCCCGTGGATGCGCCTTGGGCGGCATGCATTTCGTCGCGGATCAACGTCAGCAGCACCGGCAGGTACAGGGCGCACAATCGTTCGCGCGAAGGCGCCTCGTCGCGCGCCAGCAGAAACATCTGCTCCATGGCGCGTCCAACGTGTTGCGGTTTGGCCAGCGGCAAGGCCCAGTGTTCAGCACCACAGTGCTCCGCCACCATGCTTTCCGCGTCCGGGCCGGCGAACGTGGCAATATAGAATTCCATGGTCTGGTCAGGTCCGCAGCGCAACTCGCGGAACGCGGCCGGACCATACATCAGCGCCGTTCCAGGTCGGATACTCCAATGGTGCTGCTGTGTGCGATACAGACCGCCGCCGGTCACGCAATACATCAGCGTGTAGTCGCGAAAACGGTGGTTGTAGACCAGAAATCCGCTGTCCCAGTATTCGTGCGCCAAGCGCACGACGTGCAGGCGTGGTCGCGCGCACGGTTCCAGGGCCGCGAACAGATAGCTCTGGCGCTCGATAAAAGGCATATGCCGCAGCTCGGTCCTGAGCGCAGGCTCGTTCTGTTTGCTTTTCGACATGGATTGGTCACTTTCGGCTATGTTTAAACGCTCTATATTATAGTATATATTCAGGTATGAACAAAGAGCCAAAGTACCGTTAGCGAGGAAAAGTGTATGAGTAAGCGACCCAATGTTATTGTCATCATGACCGACACGCAGAACAAAGATATGATCGGCGCCTATGGTCTGCCGCAAATGGACACGCCCGCGTTGGACAGCCTGGCGGCCGAGGGCGTGCGCTTCGAGCGCGCTTACACGGCCTGCCCGGTATGCACCCCCGCACGCGGCGCCCTGTTCACCGGCATCCACCCACAGCTCAATGGCGCCACCTACAACGGTGTGTCGCCCTATCGCCATATCCCCAATGCCGGTGAGATTTTCCGGTGCAACGGTTATCGCACCGCTTATACCGGCAAATGGCACCTGGACGGCGATTACCCTTATATGGGCTCCGGAGAACCTGCTCCCGGATTCGCCCCGGACTGGTGGTATGATGGCCAACGCTACCGCGACGATATCGGCGAGGATCTGTACGCCCAATGCTATGCCGGCCACTCCCTCGAACGCATGGACACCATGCCCGACGATCCGTCCTGCTACTGGGCCCACCGGGTTGCTGACCGTGCGGTCGATTTCCTGCGCCAGGTCAATAACACACCTTTTTTCCTCGGCGTCTCCTTCGACGAACCCCATGGCCCCTTCTGCTGTCCCCCCTCATTCTATCGCGATCTCGACCCGCAAGCCTTTCCCATTGCCCCCACTTTCAACGCTGCTGGCGCGGGCAAGCCGGAGTTGCAAAGCGTGACGGCGTTCGAATGCGGACACTGTCCGGAACAGGACCTGCGCAATCATTACCGCGTTTATTACGGTTGTAACCGGTTCGTGGACAGCGAAATCGGCCGGGTCCTGGATGCTATCCGGCTCTATGTGCCTGACAATACGATCGTGGTCTACACCTCGGATCACGGCCACATGATGGCTGACCATGGCCTGTGGAGCAAAGGTTTCTGGATGTATGAACGTTCGGTGAATGTGCCATTGATTATTTCCGGACCAGGATTTGCCCGGGGCGCGACGACCCAGGCGTTGGCCAGTCACGTCGACATCCTGTCCACGCTACTGACCCAGTGTGGCATCTCGCCGCTAAATCCGCTGTATGAGGATGGCCCGCTCAACAGGCCCGAATATACCATGGAGAAAAACCCCTGGATTGATCGGCTGCACGGTGTGGACCTGGCGCCCGTGCTGCGCGATCCGGCCGCACGGGTACGCGACCAGACATTCATCAGTTTTTATCGCTTCGGCAACATGCCCCGACATGGCGGCGCCGGCAACTTCTATCCGGTCCGCTGCATGGTCAACGACCGTTATAAACTGGTGCTCAACATGCTGGATACCGATGAACTGTACGACCTGGAACAGGATCCCTACGAGATGCGCAACCGGCTCTACGATCGCGACTGCATCGAGGTTCGCGATCAACTCCACGACGCGATTCTTGACTACATGGACCAGATCACCGACCCATTGCGTTCCTATCTATGGGGCCACAGAACCTGGCGTTCCGTACGCAGCATGTACTACCACCGGCCCTGGAAATAAAACACATAGACGTACTCCTCTCCATCATGCACCAGGGTGTGGGGCTGAATGCGCTGTTTTTCGACGGGTGCAATGTAATGTATTATGTTTTTAGTATGATTTTGGCAGGTTAAAGCCTGGACCAAACATTCAAACCGCAGGCCATTTTGTCGTATGCCGCCGCAAACGGCACAAAGCCCTTTTTAGTGGTGGATCATGGCTTGTCCGACTCAGCAAGGCGATGTCATCCAACAGCATCCCGGCATGACCGCAGCTCTGTCCCATGCTGCCGAACTCAGTGCCAAGCTCAGCAAAGTCCAGCGTGTAATGGATGCCATCGAAAGCCTGAGTCGAATAAATCAAGACGCCGCTTTAACCGTCAGCTCATCAGCGACGAAAGCAGTTCTGAACGGTCCGCTTCTTCCTTAGTCATGCGAATGATGTCCGGCATTCTTTCCGGGTCGATTTTAAGCAGCGTTTCCTGGCGCTCGAAAACAGAGGGTACGACAGGGTCCGCGCCGTCCCCTAGTTTGGCCAAGTTGCAAATCGCATTGGCGTAATAGCACATTTCCACCAGTTCCCGCTCATCGCCTTCCACGCATTCCGGGTTGTGATGGTAGAGAACCGTTGAAATCAGATCGCTGCCCAGTCGCCATTTCGAGCCCAGCCAGGCGCCGATTTCGGTGTGGCCGGCGCCGAGCATCTCTTTTTCGGCTTCGATCAGCGGCACGTAATGGTCGCGCGCAAAGTGAATGGCCAGGGTGAAGTCGTCATTGAAATACTGGACAAACACGATCTTGCCGATATCGTGCAGCAGCCCCACCAGGTGCAGCATGTCACTGGCATAACGCTTGCGCAGCACGCTGCGGCACTCGTTGTAAAGCACATGCATGGCCACGCCCGTGGAAATGCTGTGCTTCCAGAACTCGATCCGATCGAATTCGCTCTGGATCGCCGAGCGCTCGAAAGCGGAAAAAACCGAGGTGGCCAGGGCAATGTTGCGTACCGCGTTCATGCCCATCCGGGTCACGGCAAGCTGCAGCGAATGGATCGTTTGGCCAGCCGAATAGAGCGGTGAGTTGACGATCTTGAGGATGCGCGTCATCATGGACGGATCGTCATGGATGATGGCCGCGATTTTGTCCATGCCCGCATTGGGATTGCGCATTTCAGCATTCAGTTTCTGCAGCACAATGGGCAGGGTGGGCAAATCCTTGATTCGCTCCAGTCGTTTGTACAGTTGCTCTCGTTTTATAGCCATCAACCGCTCCGTTTATTCTCAAAGCCCATTCTTTGCAAGGATACTTGAACTTGCGCCTAGGTGCAAAAAGATTTTCCTTATTTCAGTTCGCGATGACGAAAGCAAGAGACGATGTGGTCGTTGACCATACCAGCGGCCTGCATGAACGCATAACAGATTGTTGGTCCGACAAAACTGAACCCGCGTTTTTTTAAATCCCGGCTCATTCGCTCGGCCTCCGTTGTTTTGGTCGGTATTTCATCAAGCGTGGCCCAGGTATTTTGAATGGTTTCGCCATCGACATAGCGCCAGAGAAAGTCGGCGAAACTGCCGGTTTCTTCCTGCAGCGCAAGCATGGCGCGCGCATTCTTGATAAAGGCCTCAATTTTCAGCCGGTTGCGCACGATGCCTTTGTCGGCAAGCAACCGTTTCATGTCTGCTGAACCGTAACGGCATAGTTTGTGCGGGTCGAAGCTGTCAAAAGCTTGACGATAATGTTCGCGTTTTTTGAGTATGGTCAACCAACTAAGCCCGGCCTGGGCGCCGTCCAGCAGCAGCATTTCAAAAAGCTTGCGGTCGTCGCGCAGGGGAACGCCCCACTCTTTGTCATGATAGGCCATGTACAAAGGGTCGCCGAGGCACCAGCCGCAACGTTGACCTTTATCCTGTTTCATGGACGTCACCGTGTCCCTTTCAAATAGCCCTGGCGTTGGTCTTCATTCATTTTTTCGATGGCGTAACGCAGCATGGTGCGCGGCATCGCACGGCCATGCCGGTCGATAAATGCGCACAGCGCCTTCGGTTCGCGCTGACTGGCTTCGCGCAGCATCCAGCCAGTGGCCTTGTGAATCAAGTCATGCGAATCGTGCAGCAGCGCTTCCGCCAGGGCAAAGGTCTCGGCCAGGTCGCCCTGTTTGATGAAGTGGTAGGTGGCTATGATCGCAATGGGCCGTTCCCACAGGCTGGCAGACCGGGCGAGCACATGGAGCGGTCGACGGCTGCGTTTATACAGATAGACGCCCACAATGTGCTCCGCGGAACAGTCGACCAAGTCCCAGTTGTTGATGCAGTCCGTGTGCTCGAGATAAGTTTCGTAGAGCGCACGGCATAACGCGGCGTCATCCCGACCGGCGCGCGCCTGAGTCACCATGATCAACAGCGCCATCATACGCGCTTCGTGATAGGGCGCTTGCAGCAGATCCACGATGTCGGGCAGCGCAAGGTTGCTCTGTTTTTTTACGCTGGCGCGGATGACCGGAACCCGAATGCCCAGAAAAAGATCGCCCGCACCGTATTCGCCAGGGCCGGTTTTGAAAAAACGCTGTGATTGATGCGCAATCCCGGCCTGACCAAGTTCGTGCAAATCCCGCAAAATCGCATCCACGCGCCTGTTCTGTTGCCCAGCTTTCGTATTTGTCATGCTACCTTAATTCGTCGCTGTAATTAGCTGATATCATGACCTTTTTTGATAACAGTCACAAGCTTTTTTGTAAAACCAGTTTTCTTGTCGTATGCCTAACATGCTAACCGGTAAAGTTTTGCGTAAAAAAAAGCCGTTTTGGCCACAAGCTTTCTTGTAGTATTCTGTTTGATCAGATTGAACGCGAAAATGTTTAATACGTTGCCCGTAAACATGTTAGCCAAACAGACCTCGGGTTGGCACGTAACCTGCATTAGTAGTGGACAGCATAAATTAAGGTAACATTTTGCAAACAGCGACACACAACACGAAAAAGCATGTACTCTTGACCGATGATGAGGAGCACACCCGCGTCAGCTTGTCTCTTCTGCTGCGCAAGGCTGGTTACCGAGTAACCGTGGCGCGTGACGGACGTGAAGCACTCGATGTCCTCCATAACCAGGCACAGCATTCGGCGCCCATCGATCTGTTGATCCTGGATATCCAAATGCCGCGTCTATCCGGTTGTGAATTATTGGAAACCTTGGTCAATGAAGATATCGTTTTGCCTGTTGTTGTCATTACCAGTTTCGGCACCAAGGATTTACTGGTTGACCTGCTGCACAAAGGCTGTACGGGTTACATCGATAAACCGTTTTCCGGCGACGAATTATGCGAGCGGGTCAAGAGCGCGCTTGAAAAATTCGACCGCCAGCAGGCCGAGCATGACAGGATCGGTTTGCGGCGCTCTTTGCCCAATGCCCGTCTGCTACAAGCGAGCAGGTGTGCCGACTGGACTGAAATCGGTAATGAGCATCCTGTTAGCGACAATCGCAGGCAAAACCTGGGCCGGTTGGCCGATGCACCGATTCCCTGCGAATTCCGCGCGTCCCATCACCAGGCGCGTGATTATATTGCCATCCAGTGCATCCGTAACGGATACGATGTTTTGCTGGCTTCCATGGACGGCGCTGTTGAAGGCGCGGAACCGTTGCGCGACATGATCGCCGATTTATTCAGCCGGCACAACCGCGCCGGTTATAACGGTATGACCTTTTTGAAAGTGCTGAACGAGTTTATGCTTGAGCACGGCTCTCAGCGTATGCTAAGCGCTATTTTTTTGCGCATAATCCTTACCGATCTGCGCGCTACCGTGGTGATGGCAGGCCAGCCCTGCCTGGTCCATTTCAAGCGCGATAGCTGCTTGCCCGAATGGTTTCGCGATACAGCGGATGTTCTTGGTAGGCATAAATTCGTCGATCTGCATGAATATGAAATGACCATCCATCCCGGCGACCGTCTATACATGGTGACCAGATCAGGCGATTGGCCGGCCGAGTCAGAGCACTGCGCAGATGTTGCTCGCGGTTGGATGACAGCCTGCCGCGACCAGCACGACGGTGAACTAGCGGCAATGATCGACATGTTGCGGAACTGGTTGCAGCAGCAGCGGGCGATCGACGATTTTTTGCTGGCTGGTTTGGTCATGCCCAACGAACCTGAACAGGAATGGATGGATTTTGAACCTTTTGATCAAAACCAGATGGAGTTTTCCCGTGAATAGTCGTACTTTTGATTACCTGGCCGAAAATGGCCAAAAATGTCCGAATCAAGATAATGCTCCCGATGTTGTCTATCGCCAACTCGGCTGGTCGCCGCCCCCTGACCCTCATATTCGTCATCGGGGCTTCAACCGCCCATTCCAGGCGGCGATCAAGTCGTGTCCAACCTGTGGATCCTTTTAATGGGTAGCGTCGTTCTCATGCGCATCTTCCAACTGCACTACCCAGTTCCCGGCTCCAACTCCCTTTCTTTCTCCAAGTGCGACGCTGCCCATGTATTGATGAAGGAAAAAATGGACTTGTGGTGTATGTTTTGGCAAATGGATGATCAGCGCTTCATAGCCTATCAATATCGTTGGCTGTATCTCTCGTAAGGGTTCACGGGAAAATAACATGACATTTTGTGGAGTCAAGTGGCATGTTCTTTTTCCGTTGGCCCTAAGGGTCGTCGCCGAGAGTGTCCGGCGTGCTGTGCGGTCAGTTTCTTTAATGCAGCGCGCCGGGCATATCTTGACCGGTACAGAAGTCTTCGTACATCGGGAAATTCAGATGA
Organism: uncultured Verrucomicrobiota bacterium; assembly: GCA_964580325.1. Classification (GTDB taxonomy): domain Bacteria; phylum Verrucomicrobiota; class Kiritimatiellia; order CAYTQP01; family CAZOLK01; genus CAZOLK01. The sequence goes on from CAZOLK010000001.1 coordinate 54,529, forward strand.
AAGCGAATGATTTTATCTCGAGCTATGCTTCACGACCGTTTTTATCCTCCTCCGCATTCGTCTGCTGTGAAAGAGGGTGAAATAAAAAAGTATGCATTGCAAAACATAGGCTAAAGCCTGGATTACAAACGTAAACTAACCTCTAAAACCTGGAATCCAATTGTCGCAAGCTTTGTCGCGAGCGTTGTCGATCTCTAGTAACCGTTCACAGGGGGCGTCGGCTCCCATTTTCATGATCTGGGGCGATTGGGCGTTCTCCAATCATGACATTTTTCTGTGGACCCGGAAGACACTTTTTTTATATTGCACCCGATGAAAGATATCTGACTGTGTCCCGGTATCCAGCCTAATCCAGCTAAGCGACCCAGCTTTCAAGTTTTGCCTTGATGGCATCGCGAACCTTTCGGGTCTTTTCCAGGATTTCCTCTTCGCTGCCTTGAAACGCGGACGGGTCTTCAAAGCTCCAGTGCGAACGTTGCGTGACGCCCACGAAGATCGGGCAGCGTTCCGCGCTGGCTTCGTCGCATACGGTGATGACATGCCCGTAAAGCTTGCCTGCTTTGACCATTTCAAAGACATCCTTTGTTTCATTGTTGGAAATGTCGATGCCCACTTCCTGCATGACTTTAACAACATGGGGATTCAATTGACCCGGTTCAAGGCCGGCGCTCTCGGCTTCAAATTTGTCGCCGAACAGGTGATTGAGCCACGCTTCAGCCATTTGACTGCGTGCGCTGTTGTGTACGCAAACGAACAGAACTTTTGTTTTCCCCAACATAATTTTTCTCCTGATTTAACCGACAATACTTCGGCTTGACAAAAAAACAAGGCCAAACAAATACATCGTGCGAATTTATTATAACTTCGAGCCTGCTATATGCGTTTAAGCAAGATAGACGGCCTGACGCTAAATAAGGTATGCGCTTCAAAGTAAAGTGTGGGGTGTGTTTATACAAGAATAAAGATGCATGACTTGATGCAAAATAATTTGATTTCAAAACACACTTTGTTATTCTAAGTGTTTGAGTATGGGTACTTGAGGTGTCTGCCTTTAACAAGCATGGATATACGATGACACGAAGGATCAGTTTCCTGAATTATAAGGGTGGCGTGGGCAAAACATCGATTGTCGTCAACGTGGCCGCATGCCTGGTCCGTTTGAAAAAACGGGTGCTGGTTGTCGATTGCGATGCACAGTCCAATGCCAGCATCTGGTTGATGCGTCTGGATCGCTGGAACGTTTTGAACGCGAATCCACGTTGCTCCCTGTATTCCGTTTTCAGCGATGAACCTTTCGATGCCGAAGCTTGTTTACAGCGCGATGTGGTCCTGGATGCCCATGGCCGCCACCTCCTGCCCGGCTTAGACCTGCTGCCCACCACGTTCAATCTTATGGAGCTTGAGGACGAATATGTCGAGCAAACGGACCGTCCCAGCTACGGCCTTTTCTATGAGCGGCTCAAACCTTTGTTTGACCAGTACGATTACGTGCTCTTCGACTGTCCGCCTAATTTCTTCCGCTCGACCAAATGCGCCGTATTTGCCAGCAACGAGATTTATGTGCCGGTCAATCCCGATGCGCTCAGCTTGATCGGCTTTTCCCTGATGGTCGATAAAATGACCCAGTTTCACCGCCGCACGCTGGAGCAGCATCGCCACTTGCAGACGCCCCTGGCTCAGGTTTGCGGATTGATCGTCAATGCCGTCAAAAAGAGTATCAATGTCAGTGTACCCCTGCAGCGTATGGTCATCCGACTGGAACACTATCGCGAACAACGCAAGGCTTCGCCTAACGCGCAGCTATTCAAAGTGCCGGTCCGCCATGCCATTGCTGTTGGACGCTCTGTAATCATGGGGCTGCCCGTGGTCATCCTGAGCCGAAAACACGGATCGGAGGGCATTCGCGAAGATTACATCCGCATCACATCGATGCTGAACAGCTTGAAACACGACTACATCATGTTACCGCTCGCTCAGAAACAGAACTCATCTCAACTCGAGCATGTCTCATGAAAAAATATACACCACAGGATTGGACGCGTTTACAGGAACTATACCTGGATTCTCCCTGGGCAAAATTGGACCTGCGCGAAATGGCCAAGGATCTGGGTACGGTCTGGCCTTATAAATCGCGAGCCGAAATTCCCGACCATTATACGGTTATGGAATGGAACGAACTGGTCAACCTGAGCCGCTTCCGCAAAAAACCTTCCCATCTGCAACGCTTGCTGCTGATCTTGGATAAGACCATCGAGCGTGAACAGGCAGTCGCCGATCTTTCCTATCGCGATGAAACCATGAGCAGCTTTTTCGAGTCCGAAGACCTTGCTGAACCGCGTAAACGAGAAGAAAAATCACCGGAATGGGATTTTGATCTTGAAAAATCCATCGCGGAAGAGCAAAAAACTGATCATAGCCTAGAAGAACCTACGCACATATTTGATGTTTCAATACATGAGAAAGACCAAGAGGGGATTGAAATCGTGGAATACGAACCGGATGTGTTTGCGGATATCGAAAAGGAAAGCGGATATGATCTCGCTGCGCTCGATCAGGAAAGCGAGGCCATGAGCGAGGAAGTCGCTGCGCTCGATCTTCCCGCGCACGCTCATTTGCCGGATATCAGTAACGATGAAACCCTGCTGACCAATCATGAGGACGATCAGGATTACATGGAGGTTGAAGTCAGCATTGAAGAAGGCGAGTCCGTGGATGTCGGTATCCCTATCAATCGGCAATTCATCGAGCAACAATTGAAAGGCGAAACCATCACCTCGAAATCCACGGTGATTTTCGATTTGACCGAAGTCGATGAGCGCAAAGCGCAGGACGGCGAAACCTCGCTGCCCACAGAAACGGTCTTGACCAGTGAAAACGAGGAACAGAAACCTGCTCAGGTAGTCATCGGCGAAGTGGACGATGAAGACGAGTGGATCACCCCCGACGATCTGGCCTATGCCATTCGGAACACAGAAGTACAGGATGCGAATCAAGATCAGGAGGAACAACCTATGAACGACAAGGACAATCAGGAACATCAGCAGAAAGATCCTTCCGAAAAATCGATTATGGAAAACCAGCAGAATATTCACAGCATGGAATTGAGCGAAACCATGGAAGTTTCGGTCAGGCAATTGGAGGAACTCGATGCTGCTGTGGCTGGTGAACAGAATGATTGGATCACGGATGAAGATTTGGCCGCCGCCATTCGCGAGGCGGAATCTTCTTCTTCCGATGAAGTCGATGCCATGAAAGACCGTCTGGCAAACGATATTCTGGGGCGGCGCGATGCCGATGACTAGGATTTAACCACATAAGTTACCGAACCTTTCGCTTTTTTTAATAAAAAAAAACTTTTATTACGCCAACTGCTGTCGTAAGATGCTGCGGTAATTGATAGGAATTGTTTAACATATTAATATGATATTGATTGGAGGAACACTATGACAGAAGTAACGACGGAATCGTGGGGCAGTCGCCTCGGTAATTCTATTAAAGCCGTCATTTTTGGCGTCATTATTTTCATTCTTGGTTTCCCAGTGTTGTTCTGGAACGAGGGTGCCTATGTGAAGGATCACAAGGCTAATGCTTATATGGCCAACAATACGCAGGCTGATTGTCCCATCGACGATATCAGTTCCAAGAACGATGGAAAATTGGTCCATGTCAAAGGTATCACGGTTACGGATGAGGTTTTGACTGATCCCGAATTCAAGATGATTTCCAGAAAGGCCTTTGCATTGAACCGCAATGTGGAAATGTATCAGTGGGACGAGGATGTGGATACGAAAACCAAGAAGAACACGGGTGGCAGTACGACCACGACCAAAGACTATTCCTACGATAAAACCTGGTCCCGCAGCCCCATTGATTCGACCGACTTCAATCAAAGCGAGTTCCAGAAGTGGTTGTCCTCCCATGGAGAACCGGCCAACTCGTCCAATCCGCCCATGCCCTTTGAAAACGAGAGCTTCCGCGCGAATTCAGCCAAGTTGGGCGCCTATGATCTGTCTTCCAGCCTGCTTGCCAAAATCTCCGGCACGGAATCTATTTCCTTGGACAGTATCACCAATATGCCTAAGTTGACGGGTAAGAAAGTGACCAAAAACGCCAACGAATTCTATTTTGGCTTCAATCCTGGCAGCCCGGTGATCGGCGACACCAAAGTGTCGTTTTCCTACATTCCGCCAAAAAAAGAGATCACCATTGTCGCTGAGCAGGATGGTAATGGTTTCAAATCCCACCTGACCGATATCAAGGGAAGGAGCATTTTTGACTTGTACATGGGCCTGCTTTCCTTGGAGGAAGTCGTCTCGAAACGTGAAGCCGACGCCACTCTTAAGGTCTGGCTCATTCGTTTGGGCGGGTTTCTGATGATGGTTATAGGTTTGGGCATGGTCTTCAAGCCCCTGTCCGTGGTTGCCGATGTACTGCCGATTCTCGGCAACATCACCGGTGCCGCGTTTGGCATTGTCGCCTTCCTGCTGGCCGCCTTTTTCTCGCTCATCACCATTGCTATTGCCTGGCTGTTCTATCGCCCATTGTTCGGTATCCTGCTGATCGTCATTGCCGTTGGCGCTGTCGTGCTGATGAAGATGATGACAGGTAAGAAAAAAGAGACGTAAGCCTCTTTATATTTACTGACTTTTAAGACTACCCGGTCGCTGCTGGTCAACTCGACAGCGACCGGGCTTTTTTAGAGTATACACCAACTCAACACAGGTCGCTCGCTTTGATTTGATCTCCCATGGACATCGCATTCAAGCAACTTGAACTAAAAAAGCGCTATCCGTTGACCATCAGTCGCGGCGTGTCCCATAGCTCGGTCAATCTGTTTCTGCTGCTGAGCCGCAATGGCCATACTGGCATTGGCGAGATGGCGCCCGGTAAGCTGACCGGCTGTGCATCCGCTGCCCAAGGGCAGGCATTGCTCCAAGGGTTTCTCACTCAAGATCTTCTAACTGGCGCGATCCACGACATCATGGCGGCTGCTGAAGAGATCGAGTTGCCCACATGTGTCAGCGCGGCCTTGGACATCGCATTGTGGGATCTGTTTGCCCGCGAATGCGGCGTTCCGCTTTGCCGGCTCTTTGGCCTTGCGCCGCGCTGTGTGCCCACATCGATCACCATTGGTATCGAATCCGAGACCGTAATCCGCGAGCGCGTACCAGAAATGCTGGCGCGTACACAAGCCCGGTTTCTTAAAATTAAACTGGGTTCGCCACTCGGGCTTGAGGCGGACCGTGCCCATTTCCAGGCCGCTGCCGAAGCGGCACAACCGTTTCATTCCGGTTTACGTGTGGATGCCAACGGCGGATGGAGCCTCGACCAGGCCCAGGCCATGTTGCCCTGGCTCGCACAGCACGGCGTCGACTTTGTGGAGCAGCCCTTGCATCACGAGCAGGATCACCTGCTGCCCGTGCTTTTCGATCAGCGTCCCCTACCCCTCTATGTCGATGAATCCTGCTGTCGCGTAACCGATGTTCCGCGCTGGGCCCATTGCGTGGACGGTGTGAACGTCAAGCTCATGAAAAGCGGCGGTCTGTGCGAAGCCCAGCGCATCGTTGCCGCGGCCCGGGCACATAAGCTTAAAACCATGATCGGTTGCATGGGCGAATCGTCCATTGCCATCTCTGCCGGCGCGGCTATTGGTGCGCTGTTCGATCATATTGACCTGGATGCACATCTCAACCTGATCGATGATCCGGCACACGGCGTTCCGTTTATCGATGGAAGGTTGATGCCTGGAGAAACACCTGGACACGGAGGACAACTGAAAGATGCTTGAGCGAAATCAACCCATGGCCCTATTCCTCGAAGGGCTGGAAGGCAGTGCTGAACGCGGTGAATGCAAAATGGCTTGCGGCGTGGCCCGCTATGCGCCCAATCCACTGGTTTGCGCCATCGACAAAGCCTCTGCGGGACGCGATCTGAACGATTTCTATCCCCTGCCCCGCCCCTGCCCCATCGTAGCCACGGTTGAACAGGCCCGGCGCATGGGCGCGCGCGCCCTGGTCCTCGGCATCGCTCCCAGTGGTGGGCGTATTCCCCCAGAATGGTTGCCCCACCTCGACCGGGCCGTGGCCACCGGATTGTGCCTGGTCAATGGTTTGCATGATCGCTTGGCGTCACGCTATCATACGCTTAAAGCTGACCAGTGGATTTGGGATATTCGCCGCGAACCCACACAACTCGACATTGCCAAAGGCCTGGCTGCAAACTTGAACAACCGACGTCTGCTCATGATCGGTACGGATATGGCCCAGGGTAAAATGACAGCCGGACTGGAAATCCATCGCGCAGCCCTGGCGCGCGGTCTGCGCTCGGTTTTTATCGCCACGGGCCAGATCGGGATGGTCATTACCGGCGGTATCGGCCTACCCCTGGACGCTATTCGAGTCGATTATGCCTGCGGCGCCGTAGAGCAATGTATGTTGGACAATGCGGACGCAGACCTGGTCGTGGTGGAAGGCCAAGGATCGCTGCTGCACCCAGGCAGCACAGCCAATTTGCCGTTGCTGCGCGGATCCTGCCCGACCCACCTGGTCCTCTGTCATCGCGCAAGTCAAAAACATTTGGGTCGGCTTCCGCACATCCGCATCCCTCCCCTACCCCAGGTCATCAGCCTGTATCAGGATCTGGCGCATTGCTGCGGTTGCTATCCCAGACCCGAAGCCATAGGCATTGCCCTCAACACCGGACACATGACGCCGGACCAGGCAGAACAAGCCGTAAACAACATGCGTGATAAAATAAACTTACCTGTCACAGATGTTCTGCGCTATGGCGTCGCGGAATTGATCGCGCGACTGCTTCAGGAAACGTAAAAGCAGGTATGACGTATCTGTTCGCCATGTCGTGGGATATAAATACCATCCAATTTGACGACTCACTCTGGTTCCTGGTACTGGGGGCGGCACGCCCCTGAACTCTACGAAGGCTTGGCAACATTGAGATTCGGTGTGTAATTAATTTCCGTGGGCTTGCGCTCCTTGGACCTGGTTGAATGGCCGAACCGCCGTCATTGATGATGACATTATATATTTCCGGTTGTATCGGTAGCGTGCTTGCAATAGGCAAGTATTAGTGGGTCTTCCGGCAAATGAATGGGGAGCAGCTAAAATAAAAAAAGGCGCGACATACCGGCATACAGCTTTATCCCGCGCCATATTGACGCTTCCAGGCGATTCGCTTTGGTCTACGTGATCCTGAATCTGAAAAAAAACGCTCTGAGTAAGAATCGCATCGCATTGCTAACCAAGGAAATGCAGTTAATGTTTTCGGCAAATGACCCATGCACTTGGCGGAAGAGGCGTATTAGTTGCCGAATTTTTCATAGTACAGCTTGCTGACAAAGTGTAGAAACTTCTCGTTGTTTTGACCGTTTCGTCGGAAACGTATCTCGGCGATTTTATCTATATCCATATCGAAATAATCGTCGGGAATACGCGCTGGTCGATTGGGCAGCGGCGTGTACTGTTGGATAAACGGGACTAATTTCAATTGCTTGAGCATCATTAGAATCTGGTATTCTTCGGAGAGCTTTTTGTCGTAACCGAAAGCGGGAATTCATGGATTTGACGTTCCGTAGTAGCTTCATGATCTCATCATTCAGATAACGAATGTCGAGTGTTTGGCTGAAATTAACGCGATAGTCACGCCGGATGATCTCTTCCAAGATAGCCAGCGCTCGATGCGAAGCGAGAAAGGGGCAATGCCTGTCACAACCGCGTGTCAGGAAGCGGTCAAAATGGTACAAGCTGTAATCGGGGAAGCAAAGGTCAATATTTTCGGGCAATTGGGTTTTTAAGTCGAATCCGCTGCCACCCACAATAATCTGGTCGCGGTATATCGATTTTAACAGATACAGCGCCTGCTCGGTCAGCGTGTTCCTGAAAACGATGCTGGCATAGTGAAGATTGGCTTTAACCGTCTTCACTGTTCTGACGAGTTCAACGAGCCACCCCCTATTTTCGAGAATTCGTAACGAAGCTAGATAGGCATTTTCGCCCATTCGCCACTAACTCACATCCATGACTTGACAAAAAGACCGGCTCACCTGAATATATTTATTTGTTTAAAGCGCAGCAAGCAATTCATGAACCAAGAACAAGAAATAGCGGGAGAAGATCATGTCAGCGAAACGGGCTAGTCTCGGTCGGGGGCTGGGCGCATTGATTACGGAAATCCCAAGCAGCAATAAGTGCAACCATCAGGGAAGCGGCGCTCAGGAGATACGTATACTGGAGCTGGATACCAATCCCCACCAACCTAGGCATCGCTTTGATGACGCAGCTCTTGCTGAATTGACCGATTCCATCAACGAGCACGGCGTGCTGCAACCCCTGGTCGTGCGCAAGAAAGGTACACGCTACGAAATCATTGCCGGTGAACGGCGCTATCGCGCTGCTCTTGCCGCAAAATTGGAAACAGTGCCTTGTATTATTACCAGCGCCTCGGATGAGAAGGCCATGGAAATAGCGCTGGTCGAGAACCTGCAGCGCGAAGATTTGAATGATATTGAGGAAGCCCGCGGCTATCAGGAATTGATGAAACGTTTTAAGATGACCCAGGACCAGGTGGCCCATAAAGTCGGCAAAGCCCGTGCCACGGTGGCCAATGTATTGCGCCTGTTGAACCTGTGTCAGGAGGTGCAGGATCTGGTCGAAAAAGGCATGCTCAGCGGTGGGCACGCCAAGGTGCTGGCCGCACTGGAAACTCCATTGCAGCGGAGCCTGACGGAATGCGTTGTCAAGGACGCCCTGTCTGTTCGCCAATTGGAAAAACTGGCTCAACAAAAGAAAAAGCCCCCCCCAAAACCTCGGCCCAGCGATGTGCCGGATCCATATCTGCAGGATATCTCCGATCGCCTGCAACAGCAACTTGGCTCCGCGACCCGTATTTCCCCCTGCCATGCCTTGGAAAACGGGAAAAAAGTGAAAGGAAAAATCGAAATCGACTATTACTCAAACGACGAATTGAGCCGATTGCTGGAAATCTTCGGCATATCCATGGATTAAAAACCTGAACTGCACGCGACATCATCATGCTGGATTGGAATAAAACTTCCCAAACTGAACTGAAACGCAATATGCAGCGTTACGAGAAGGAGCATAACCGCTTGCTCTTGCTGCAACTGGTCGGCACGATCCTTTTTCTGCTGATCTATTTTTTCAGCGGTGCCTCGGCCAATATGGCCAAAGGCCTGTATGCCGCTTTTCCCAAGGCCTGGGGCTGGGCCCATGTCTGCTACATCGTGATCACCTTCATTGGTTATTCAGCCTTTCTTTACCCGCTGTTTTATTACAACGACTTTGTGCTGGAGCGCAAGTATAATTTAACAAAAATGCCCATAAATACATGGATCGCTGAATATGCCCGTTCGTTGATCTTCGATATAGGGGTTGCGTTTTTCTTTTTCAGCATCCTTTATGCGTTGTTGCACTGGCTGCCGGAAACATGGTGGTTCTGGGCTGCCGGGATATACGTTGTTTTTTCTGCTTTTATTAGGATCATGGGCACCAAGATCTTGCCGCTGTGTTGCGAGTGCCGTCCGCTGCCTGACGTGGTTTTGGAAGAAGCCATACAGGAGTTGGCTCACAAGGAGCATCTGAAAGTGGAAGGCGTCTATCAATGGATGGAAGCTTCAGCGACCCAGACCAGTGTCATGGCGTTGGCGGGTTTTGGTTCATCGCGCCGGATTATGTTGAGCCGGGGATTGATGCGCCAGTGTACGCATGAGGAGATTCTCGCGCTGCTGGCTCGTGAAATAAGCCATTGGAAGCACAGGGATGGTGTGTATCATGTGGTCATGGAAGCCGTGCTTGCGTTTTGGGGTATGTTTACGGCGCATCATTGCCTTCATGGCGCTGTCGCTATGTTAAGCGGGGTTGAAGGTGTGCACGATATTGCCGGTTTACCCATTTTGGCCCTGTGCCTTTTTATTTTCGCTTTTTTCGTGGTCATGATTCCAAACGCCTATGCCCGGCATCGTGAATTCGCCGCCGATGCCTATGCTATCCGCCTCTCCGGCAGTGCCGAACCTCTGATCAGCTCCCTAAATAAACTAGCTCAACGGGAAATAGGCGCGCAGTCGCAGGCACTTTGGATCGAATATGTGCTGGCCAGCAGCCCTTCCATCGATCGCCGTTTGAGCCACGCCCGTAAGGTGGAACAAAACCTGTGAAGAAGCTGCGCTGCCTGGGAACGATAACAGTCGCTATGTTGTGCGCGGCAGCGCTGCTTTTGCATGCCTGTGCTCCTCAGTCAAAAGAACGCCAAAAGCCGTCTGCAACTCAACCTGAAATGGTGCTGAATCTTGACGTTCTGTCAGGTGTCCGGGCTTTAGAGGAAGTCCGGGCTCTGGTCGAGCTCGGTCCGCGTGATGCAGGTACCACAGGTGCGCGAAAAGCCGCTGACCACCTGCTTGCCCGTTTGCGCAGCTATGGATTGAATGCCTGGCTGGATTCATTTGAAGAGCTGACTCCGGTCGGCAAGCGTACCTTCCACAATGTCATGGCCGGCCTGCCTGGCCGGCAAAAAGGCTTGATTATTCTAGGGTCGCATTTTGACACCAAGTCTGGCATCGGCGATGGCTTCCAGGGTGCCAATGATTCAGGTTCCAGTTCGGGCCTGCTCCTGGAAATGGCACACGTGCTGGCACTGTCCCCTACCCTCGACCCCGAAATCCTGCTGGTCTTCTTTGACGGCGAGGAATGTATGCACGGTTACGGTCGCCATGACGGTCTGCATGGTAGCAAGCACCTGGCACGGACTCTGGTCGAACAAGGTCGGGCGGATAAGGTCAGGTTCATGCTGCTGTTGGACATGATCGGCGATCGCGATCTAACCGTAACCTTGCCGCAGAACAATACGACGGCACTGAACGCCGCGGTATTCGCCGCCGCAAGAGCCGAGAACGCACGAAACCATTTCTCGCTCTACGCCGGAGGTATCCTGGACGATCACGTGCCTTTCCTGGACGCCGGCATGCCGGCCTGCAACATCATTGATTTCCAGTTCGGCAGTCACCCGCGCGCCAATGATTATTGGCATACCATGGAAGACAGCATGAACAAGCTCAGTGCCGAAAGCTTGCAAATTGTTGGACGAGTCGCGCTGCGCATGATCAACGATCTGTCTCAGCAGGAATGACTTCGGTCCTGGTTCGCTTCATCCAGAATCCGCTCGATGCACAATTTGGCTGGACCTTTGTGCAAGCCGGTCAATAGCCAGGGCCAGATTCCACCCCAAAACAGAATCATGCTGCCGAACATCCACAATGCAACCGCAGGAATCTGTTCGCTGTTGGGTGAGAATATATAGGTCAACACAAGGACGGCAAGAAGCACAAGGCCAATGCTCCCGGACAAGGCGACACAATACGATGTCCAGGTCCAGTATGTAACAAGAAACCGTACAGCCCCTTGTTCGCGGTCTATTTTCAACATCACGTCATTCAAACCGATATTGATCCCGGTCAAGATATTGGTTGACTTGAAGCGCAGCGCATCGTCATTTTTTGTGACGATCTCATACCGGTTGCGCAGTTTGGAAGCCATGGGCCATAGCCCGCTCTCGATACGCTGCGCCAAGTGATCCAGAATCTCGGGATGTAATGCCTTGGGCTGATATTCCCCGGAAAAAACCGGACTGAACCAGTTGCTCATGAATCGTTCTCCCATCTTTTCGCGCCAGTATAGCACAGCCCCCATGGGCTGTTCAACCCTATCATTATAAATAGATTGACTTCACCTGTATTGGAATTCTACCCTTGGAGACATGAGATGGGCATATCTCCGCGTAGTAGTATAGCCGTCAGGCTGCTTCGCGACTCGGAGATGCACCATGGGATTGCACCATGGGATTGCACTATGGGATTGCACGATGAATAGAAAGGAAATAGGATGAAAACCATAGGATCCGCTCTTGGTTCTGAAAGGCCAGGACTCCCTGCCCGCCCCCCTACCCTACCCCATGCACATCGATATCCTATGTTCGATACGCGTGACACCATTGCTGCTATAGCTACGGCGCCTGGGGAAGCCGGAATTGCCGTGGTTCGTTTGTCTGGCCCGAAAAGCCTGCATGTGGCGGATCGTATCTTTCGCGGTAAAGGCCCCCTACCCTCGCAGCGCCCATCGCACACTCTCGCTTATGGTTCCATTGTCGATCATGACGAGATACTGGACGAGGTGCTGTTGCTGATCATGCGTGCTCCGCGGACCTATACCTGTGAAGACGTGGTTGAGATCCAGAGCCATGGCGGTGCGACCAGTTCGCGACGTATTTTGTGTTGTGTTTTAGATCGTGGATTGCGTCTGGCCGAACCCGGCGAATTCACGGCTCGCGCATTTTTAAACGGTCGTCTCGATCTATTGCAGGCCGAAGCCGTGCTGGACTTGATCCAGTCCCGTAGCGAACGTGCCGCGCAAAACGCTATTGAGCAGATGGAAGGCCGGCTCAGTTGCGCGATCAACGCCCTTTACGACCAACTGCTGAACCTGACCGCAACACTGGAAGCTTGTCTGGATTTTCCCGAAGAAGATGTTCCACCCGTTGACCATGCATGGATATTAGCTCAATTGGATCAGGCTCAACGGAAACTGACGGCATTGCTGGACACCTACCAAGAGGGCCACTTGCTGCGCCAGGGCGCTTTGGTTGTCATTTCCGGCCATACCAACACCGGTAAATCGACCATGATGAACAGCTTGCTGCAAATAGACCGCGCTATCGTCTCCCCGACCCCCGGTACCACACGCGATACGCTGGAGGAAGGCCTGGTGCTAAATGGCTTTCCGCTACGCTTGGTCGATACGGCAGGACTGCGCACGACCCATTGCCAACTGGAGCAGGAAGGCATCCGACGCACTACCGTCCAGATTGAACGGGCGGATGTGCACCTGGTGCTAGTGGACGCATCACGGTCGCTCAACCCGGACGAACGCCGTCACATCGAAGGTTTGGATCCAGACCGAACCGTGATTGTCGCGAATAAAATCGATCTGGGCACAAAAGTCGATGTTCAAGACCTTGGGCCGACCGTTGTGCTGACATGTCTGCTGACCGGCTACGGCCTAGACGATGCTCGTGCGGCACTGGCGGACAAGCTGGCCCGTATGGCGCCCGACGCCGATACACCGCACGCGGCCATATCGGAACGTCATCGAACGGTTCTCCTCAGCGTGCAACATGCAGTGGATGAAGCCCGGACCATGCTTATGGCCAATCGCGAAGACTTGGACGTGCCTCTGATCGCGTTGTTGCGATCAGTGCTTGACAACCTGGGCGCGCTTAGTGGCCGCATTTACCATGACGACCTGTTAAACAGTGTTTTTTCGCGCTTCTGTATAGGCAAATAACCTCAACACATTCCCGTTGCATCACAAGACCGGATAAAGTATGCTTCATAAGCGAATATACCATCACGGATTGCCGGAAGATTGTACGATGCGAAATAACGTGGAAATCATTGTCATCGGTGCAGGCCATGCAGGTTGCGAAGCTGCTCTGGCTGCTGCACGTATGGGTAGCCAAACGGCATTGATAACCATGGATCGCCAGCGACTTGCACGGATGTCCTGTAATCCGGCAGTCGGAGGAATGGCTAAATCCCATATCGTTTACGAATTGGATGTTTTGGGGGGAGAGATTGCGCGCAATACAGATTACAGCGGTATACAATTTCGAACACTCAATACGCGCAAAGGACCCGCCGTGCGGGCAACACGGGCACAATGCGATAAAGAAGTATTCAGCAAACGTATGTGCGCGGTGGCTAACGGCGTGGGGGAACGATTGGAGCTGATCCAAGGGGTCGTGTGCCGCATCCTGGAAAAGGACGGCCGCGCATGTGGCGTAGCATTGGCCGATGGGCGTACACTCAAGGGGCACTGCATAATCATCTGCGGAGGCACTTTTCTCAACGGGCGGATATACATCGGAACGTGGAGTGTTTCCGCAGGCAGGGTCGGGGAACCCGCCGCCGAAGACCTGAGTGAGCACATCAAAGCGCTTGGATTCATCATGGGTAGATTGAAAACAGGAACGCCGCCACGGATACATAGAGATAGCATCGACTGGAAAAAAATGGACGAGCAGCCTGGCGATGAGCCCGCACCACTCTTCTCCATGGCCGCGGAACAGGACCGCAAGGAAATGTTCCACGTGGAACATTGGGGTAAACATCCCGACCGAATCCGTGCTTTGTTCCACGTGGAACATCTCGATCCTGCCTTGCGCCCCTGGCCGCCGTCTTATGAGCAACAGCCATGTTATCTGACCCATACTACGGATTCCACGCACGCCTTGATTCGCGATAACCTTACCCGTAGCGCGATGTACGGCGGTTTGATTGACGGTACAGGCGTGCGTTATTGCCCGTCCATTGAGGACAAGATCGTGAAGTTTCCGGATCGCGCTCAGCATCATGTTTTCGTTGAACCTGAAGGACGCGACAGCGATCGCGTTTATCCCAACGGTACTTCGAACAGCCTGCCGGAGGATGTTCAATTGGCCATGATTCGATCAATCCCCGGTTTGGAATGCGCACGGTTTATTCGACCTGGTTATGCCATTGAATACGATTTTATTGATCCAACCCAACTGTTTCACACGTTGGAGGCTAAGCGTGTGGAGTGTCTCTATTTTGCCGGGCAAGTCAATGGAACCACGGGTTATGAAGAAGCTGCAGGGCAGGGGTTTGTTGCCGGTGTGAATGCGGTCTTGAAATTGCGAGGCGAAAAATCATGGACCTTGTCTCGGTCAGAGTCGTATATCGGCGTATTGATCGATGATTTGGTTACGAAGGGTACCAATGAACCGTATCGTATGTTTACGTCACGCGCGGAGCATCGTCTCACCTTGCGCCAGGATAACGCAGGCTTGCGTTTGCTGAAGCATATTGCGCGCTTGAAATTGGTTCCTCCCAATACGGTGCGCTATTGGCGGGATTTGTGTTCGGCTATCGATGGTGAGCGAGCGCGGCTCCGCTCCACGTTTTACGATGGGTCTTCGCTCGAACAGTGGCTGCGGCGCCCGAGCGTTACGTATGCCAATTTGCCGGCGCTTTCATCCGGTCTTTCGCCCAAGGCGATTGAGCAAGTGGAGATCGATGTGAAGTATGAGGGGTATATCGCACGTGAGAAGGAACAAATCGCACGCATGGGGCAGTTGCGCCGGCAGATTATTCCTTCTGGATTCGATTATGATCGTGTGCTTTCGTTGCGATTTGAAGCACGCGAGAAATTGAAGCATATACTTCCCATGGATTTGGAGCAGGCTTCACGTATTTCAGGCGTCAATCCATCGGACGTGGCCATCCTGGCGCTTTGGCTGAAGAAGATGATGTAGCTGCTGTTTTATAAACGAACTATGAAAGGCGTTATGACTTATGAACGAACTGTATACGCGAATGATCGTGCTCTGCGTGATGGGCAATCTGGCGTTGTTCTTTGTCGTCATATTCCTGGTCTTGCGTAATATGCGCAAAGTTTTGCGGGTGTACCTGGATCGGAAATTCGCTGCCGCGGATGTCCTGTTGGAAAGTATGGGAGCCAATTATTTCGGACAGACTTCACGGGGCATGGCCCAATTTCGTGGCAACGGCGCATTGGTTCTGACACGTCTCGGTCTTTATTTTGTCATGTATTTACCGCGGCGCGAATTCGCTGTTCCGCTTGATCGGATTACTGGAATTACGACGCCGTCGTCCTTTCTGGGTAAAACACGTTTCCAGCCTTTGCTCTGCGTCCACTTTAAAGCTACGGCAGGGCAGGGGAATGAAACCGAAGACGCCATGGCCTGGCTGGTGCGCGATGCCGAGGTATGGAAGCGACGTATCGAAGAGTTGCGGAAAGCCGGGGATTGACAATGTTTGCGCGTTCGCTTTCTTTTTCACAGGCGATATGCCGTTCGCTCTGGTTGCTCCTGGGGGTCGGGCTGTTGGGCGGTTCGCTTCAGGTGGTGCCGTTTCTGTATGAACCCACCCTGGAACAAGCCAAGAAATCGTTCGTTGATCCGGGCCTTTTGGATGGGGTAGGGCAGGGGGGGGGCGGCTACACCTTGGAAGATCATCATCGTGCTGTCGTGTTTGGCGGTCCGGGTTTACTCAGCAGTCTGGCCACGATGATGACGATTTTGGCCGGCCTGGGGGTATTGTATGCGTGGGCGCCGGCAGCTAAAGTACGCGATGTGCGGGAAACGACCGATGCCGCAGGCAAGATCGTCAGGCGACAACGCTGGATGGTCGTGCTTGGATTCTTTATCTTCCTGTTCCTGGTTAATTACGTGTTGAGTCGACCTCAGACGTTGATGTTATTTCGCCATCATCAGTGTTTAGGTATGATCAATCTTACCTTTATGGAATGGATTGTGAAAATCAAGGTGCCCCAAATGCTTGTGAGTTTAGTTAAGTATTTGCTCAATGCGCTCTTTATATTCTGTATGATCAAGATTGCGGGTGATCGCTGGTGGAGTCTGGTTTGTCCACTGGTTGTTTTCCTGGTGTTCTCTGTTTTGACTGAAATTCCGCTGATCAAAGCGCATGAGTTTGATCTTGTGGCTGAGATCGCACCCTTGCCCGATGGGCCGTATCGCGAGCAGGTCGAGGCGGTCGCACGTCGTGAAGGTGTGGATTTGGAACTCAAGGTCGAAGATGCAAGCAAGCGTGAAAACAAAGTCAATATCTACCTGAGTGGCCGTGCGGCTGATCGCTTCATGGTGTTTACCGATACCTTCCTGGAGCAGTTTTCACCTGTACATGCGGCCGTGGCTGCCGGACATGAGTTGCGTCATGTGCGGCACGATTTTGTATTTGTAGCTATTCATAAAATCCTCACGTTGCTGGAGCTTTTGTTGACGTATAGTCTTGTACACTTCGTATATGTACGGAAGAATTCGGAGTACTCACCTTTGCATCTCTTTGTTTTGCTCTATTTTTATGGTACGCTCTTAGGTTTATGCTTCCAGCCACTGTCTTGTGCGGTGACACGTTACGATGAATTTCTCGCTGACCGTGGCGCTGTAGAGAGTGCGCAAAGCTTTGACGATTTCGTCGATTTTTTGATCAAGGCGGCCAAGATCAATCGCGAACGCTTGGAATATGCCACATGGGTACACTGGTTTTTCAGCGATCACCCGAGTATGATGACCCGTTTGCGACAGGGCCGTATATGGTGGAATCGCTGTTGCATGAATCGATCAGGAGTGCATGATAGGGTAGGGGAGTATAATGAAACTATTTTGTATAGAACGAAAGTACAATCTGATGCGCAAAACTAGAACAATCTGGCCTTGACATGGCAGCATGACCACATCATAAAGAATCCATTATTTTATTTTACCCGGCATGCTTAGCCATGCCATGATAGAAGGAGAACTCATGAATTTTCCGAATAAGAAGACCAAGATCGTTGCAACGCTAGGACCGGCCAGCCGAAGCGAGGAGAACGTCGAGAAGTTGATCCGGCATGGCGTGGATGTGTTTCGTCTCAATTTCTCTCACGGCAGTCATGACGAACATGGCGAAAGTATTCGGACGGTTTTGCGTGTGTCCGAACGCTTGGGTGTGCATACCGGCATTCTGGCTGATCTGCAGGGACCCAAAATACGCACTGGCCGCACCGAAAATGATGGTTCCATCGTATTGGAGGCGGGACGCGATATCACGTTGACCAAGGAGCAAGTGGTCTGTACTGCGAATACCCTGTGCATTGATTATCCGCGTTTACTGGATGAGATATCCGCTGGTCAACTTATTCTGCTGAACGACGGCGCCGTGGCCCTGGAGGTGGCATCCATTGAGGAGGCAGCCGGTAAAGCCACGTGCCGTGTGTTGAACACGGGCGTCTATTCCTCACGTAAAGGCGTTAATCTGCCACACACCAACTTGAGCATACCGGCCATGACCGAAAAAGACCATCGCGATCTCGCGTTCATCATCGAAAATAATGTTTCGCTGATTGCGTTATCGTTTGTGCGTCATGCCCGTGATTTGGCGCCATTGAACGAAGCGATTGCCGCCTCGGGTAAATTTATCAAAGTGATCGCCAAGATCGAGAAACCGGAAGCAACGGAGCGCATCGACGAAATTCTGGACTATTGCGACGGCATTATGGTCGCGCGCGGCGACCTGGGGATTGAAGCTTCACCCTACAATTTACCGGTGCTGCAAAAACAACTCATCAGCAATGCGAATGCGCACGGCAAATTTGTAATCGTGGCCACCCAGATGCTGGAATCCATGATTGAACATCCCCGACCGACACGAGCCGAAACCACGGATGTGGCCAACGCTATTCTTGACGGAACCGATGCGATCATGTTGTCTGGCGAGACATCGGTAGGGCACTATCCCGTGGAAACGGTCAAGACCATGACCATGATTGCGCAGAATACGGAGGCATGTCCTTATTATAACCATGAACTGATGCGTCTTGACAAAGCTGAGCGCAATCCCGCCCATGCCTTGTGCGATGCTGCTGCCTGGGCCAGCCGTGATCTGGATAACGTGCCGGTGATCGTTTTCACTGTTTCCGGCGATACCGTACATTACATTTCCAATATCCGCAACACCTCGCCGATTTATGCCTTTACGCCACACCCGTGGGTTGCGCGCATGCTTTCGTTGGGTTGGAATATTCAGCCGTTCACGGTGTCCTTTACCAAGGATTTGGTTACTCTCGAAGCGCAGGCTGAGCAGATCCTGCTGGACCGGGGACTGGTCAAGCCCCATGATCTGGTGTTGGTCATCAGTGGAACCACGCCTGTGCGCGGCGCTACAAACTTGTTGCGCGTTAAGCGAATCAGCGAGTTCTGACCAAGCAGGTCGCGGATGCCATGGGACAGTTTACTTCGCTAACCTCCGTATAGTCGTTTCCTAATGAAAATTAAGTCACTTCTTACTTCCTTTCATTTTCATATTCTTTAGAATAATTAAAACACGTTTTTTCTTTGTTGATAAATAGAGCAGAGGTTTTATGAAGATACTAATAGTGAATGCCGGCAGTTCATCGCTTAAGTTTACGTTATACGATATTGAAAAAGTGGAAATGCTTGCTAAAGGATTGATCGAACGGATCAATACACCCCATACCCGTCTTCGTTATTCCAATCAGCGTGACGAGAAAATGGAAAAAGATATTACCGCCATCTGCGCGCCGGAAGCTGTCCAGGCAGCCTGCGATGTGCTGGTGGATAAGGAATTCGGCGTACTGAACAGTCTGGAAGAGATCGAGGGCATCGGCCATCGCGTGGTGCATGGCGGTTCTCAAATTTCGGATTCCGCGCTGATTACCGAGGACATTAAGCATATCATTAAAGACTGTTTCTCCATCGCGCCTTTGCACAATCCTCCCAACTATGAGGGGATCGAAGCGTGTGAACGCTTGCTTCCCCATGCGCCCAACGTGGCGGTTTTCGACACCGCTTTCCACCAGTCCATGCCGCCCAAGGCCTTCACCTATGCCATTCCAGCAGACATTGCGGAAAAACATAAAATTCGGCGGTATGGCTTCCATGGAACATCCCACGCTTATGTGGCGATCACCGGTGCGAAAAAAATCGGCAAAATGATGGAGGATATTAAGATCGTCACAGTGCATCTGGGCAACGGTTGCAGCATGTCAGCCGTGGATAAAGGCAAGGTGGTAGACACCAGCATGGGCTTGACCCCGTTGGAAGGTCTTGTTATGGGCACGCGCTGCGGCGATATCGATCCGGCTGTGGTGCTGACCCTTATGGAATTAGGCTACAGTTCCAAGGACATCGACAAGATGCTTAATAAATCCAGCGGTATGCTGGGGCTGGCCCAAATCGGCAGCAATGACCTGCGCGACATCATGAAAGCCATGGATGAGGGCAGTCAAAACGCCAAGTTGGCTGTGGACGTGTTCTGCTATCGTATTCTCAAATATGTCGGCGCCTATGCCGCTGTGTTGAATGGTTTCGATCTGCTGATTTTCACGGCCGGGATCGGTGAAAACTGCCCGCTCGTACGTGCTGAAATCTGTAATAACCTGACCTACATGGGCGTTGAGATGGATGAAATCAGGAACAATGCCAGCGAGTTGATCATTACAAAAGAGGGATCGCAGCCAGTGGTTATGGTGCTGCCCACCAACGAAGAGCTGCGCATTGCCCAAGAGACTGCACGAATTTTGAAAACGCGGGCCTGACGCCGGCGTTTTTTCACCCCAAGATGGATAACCGGATGTAGGAGCAACTATTATGGGATTAATGGAGCGTATTATTCCGAAAGCTCAAGAAGCGGGTAAAACCATTGTTTTGCCCGAAGGCCAGGATCCGCGCGTGATGACTGCCGCGGCTGCCATTGCTCGTGAAAAGATCGCCAAAGTCGTTGTCTTTGCCACGCCTGAAGAAGTGGCTGAGTCCAAAGGCGACACTAATTTTGACGGTTTGGACATAGAGATCGTCAATTATCTGGAATCACCCCATCGTGAAGTATTGGCTCAGAAATTCCAGGAGCTTCGCGCACACAAAGGCGTAAACTTGGAACAGGCGCAGGAGGCTATGAACAACCGACTGTACCTGGGCAATATGATGTTGCGCGAAGGAATGGCCGATGGATTGGTTGCCGGCAGCATCGCATCCACCGCTGACATGCTGCGCGCCGCGTTTCATTGTGTCGGCACTCAGTCCGGCATCAAGACAGCCAGCAGTTCCTTCTTGATGGAACTGGCCCAGCCGACCATAGCCGGCGAAGAAGTATTGATCTATGCCGATTGCGCGGTCAACATCAATCCCACAGCCGAACAGCTCGCTGATATTGCCATGGGTACGATTGCAACCTATCAAGCTCTTATCGGCGGTAAACCCAAAGTCGCATTCCTCTCTTTCTCTACCAAGGGCAGCGCTAAGCATGCGTTGATCGACAAAGTGACCGCGGCTTACAACATGACGGTCAAATGCGTGGAAGACGCCGACATCGATGCCGTGCTGGAGGGCGAATTGCAATTCGACTCAGCGCTGGTGCCCAAGGTGGCAGCCAAAAAATGTCCCAAGAGCGTGCTCCAGGGCGATGCCAACATCCTGATCTTCCCAGACCTGCAGGCCGGCAATATCGGTTATAAAATGACCGAACGTCTGGCCGGCGCCAAAGCCCTTGGTCCGATTCTTCAGGGCCTGGCCAAACCGATCAATGACCTGTCTCGCGGCTGCACTGCCGACGACATCGTTGGCGTCGCCGCTATCTCCGCCTGTCAGGCCGCCATGCAGCAATAATCGCACAAGTATGAAACCTCTTCAAAACCGGCGCACAGACATGGGCGCCGGTTTTTTTACAGGTGTCGATCAAGAAAACAAGACCATGATCAGAAAATATGGGTCTTCCCATCTTGTCACTCTCAGGCATTTCACTTTGGCCAGACTTGATCCTGAACCAGAAAAAGCGCACCCTGAAAGCAACGCAAAACATTGCAAGAAAATGATATGCAGATCATGCATCAGCAATCCATCCATGCAATCTACGGAAGAGGCTTTTTTTATTTCATAAAAAAACCAAAGCGCTATTGACATCGTCACTACATTTGGTTATATTGCCACATATTCAAATAAGAGGTGCAGAACATGAATGAAAAAGACCTTGTGAATGGACAACACTAAATATGGCTACTTGTGTCAAGTAAATACCTTTTTTAATTAATATTTGGTAAAATGGTAAAACAACCATGAGAGGTTTATATGGATTGGAAATCTGAATGGAAAAAACTGGTGGTGATCGCCGGGGTGTTTATGGTGTTCTTCTATCTACCGGTTGGGACAAAGCGTTTTGATAATGCTGTGTTGGAGGCTCTCCATCTGGCGAAGTGGTATGCGCAAGAGCATGTTCTGCTTTGCCTGATTCCTGCCTTTTTCATTGCAGGTGCCATTGCGGTATTCGTAAGCCAGGGCTCAGTTATGAAATACCTCGGAGCAAAGGCCAATAAAATTTTGGCTTATGGTGTTGCTTCTGTCTCCGGGACCATTTTGGCTGTCTGTTCCTGCACGGTGCTGCCTCTGTTTGCCGGAATATATCGTATGGGAGCCGGGATTGGTCCTGCCACAGCTTTCCTCTATTCCGGCCCGGCAATTAACGTGCTGGCCATTGTGTTGACTGCCAGAGTCCTCGGTGTCGAACTCGGTATCGCACGCGCAGTGGGAGCTGTTCTTTTCAGTGTGGTCATCGGTATTCTGATGCACCTGATTTTCATAAAGGAAGAGAAACAGAAGGCTGATGCGCAGATGGCCATGCCCGAAGAGGAGGTCAAGCGACCACTATGGAAGAACGCTCTCTATTTTGCGTCGATGGTTGGTATTCTGGTTTTTGCTAACTGGGGCAAGCCCGACGAAGCAACCGGAATCTGGGCGGTGATATATCGCGCCAAATGGTTTGTTACATCATCCTTTGCAGCAGCCCTCGGTATTATGCTTGTGCGCTGGTTTGAAACAGCATGGTGGAAAGTCACTCTCACTGCGGTACCGGTCGCCGGTCTTGCTGTCGCTTTCCCGGAGCAACCCCTGATTGCTTTTTCGGCGGGGACAATAGGACTCTCAATTTTTACCAGTATTGATAAAGGAGAAACGGCGGAATGGTTTTCATCTTCATGGGGATTCGCCAAGCAGATCATGCCGTTGCTGTTGTTCGGGGTTCTGATTGCCGGAGCGCTGCTGGGCCGAGTCGGACACGAAGGACTCATCCCCTTGGAGTGGGTTGCGAAAGCCGTTGGAGGTAATTCCCTTTTGGCTAACTTCTTTGCATCGTTTGTCGGGGCATTCATGTATTTCGCAACGCTAACCGAAGTACCGATCCTCCAAGGACTGATCGGTAACGGCATGGGCAAAGGTCCGGCGCTGGCGTTGCTTCTGGCCGGACCGGCATTGAGTCTGCCGAACATGCTGGTCATCCGCAGTGTGCTTGGCACCAAGAAAACGGTCGTATTTGTAACACTGGTGATCGTGATGGCTACCATCAGCGGAATGATATTCGGAACATATTTTGGATAAACAAACAACCATCGGAGGTTAACATGAAAATTCAAATTCTGGGCACTGGATGCCCCAAATGCAAAAAACTGGCTGAAGCCGCAGAGGCGGCAGCCAAAGAGCTTCAGTTGGATTATGAGCTGGAGAAAGTAACGGACATCAACCAGATTATGACATTCGGCGTGATGATGACACCCGCTCTAGCTGTTGATGGTGATGTTAAAGTGGTCGGCAAGGTACTGGCCATTGAGGAAATCAAAGGGATCTTAAAGCAGTAAAGGAGATACATTCAATGACCAATTGTAAATGTGAATGCAGTGTTGCACCAAAGCTGATCTTTGCCTGTTCTGGAGCTGCAGATGTTGGAGCTGTAGCTGATCAGGTGGCCAGAAAGTTGACTCGTGACGGTGTTGGCAAGATGTTTTGTCTTGCCGGAATTGGCGGCAGGGTCAGTGAAATTATGAAAACGACCGAAGCGGCTCAGGAGATCTTTGCCATCGACGGATGCCCGCTCAACTGTGCAAAGAAATGTCTTGAGGAAGCCGGTTTCACAGAGTTTAAGCACCTTCAACTGGCTGACATTGGCATGACCAAAGGAGAAACTGCCGTGAATGATGAAAATATCTCAAAGGCAGTTGACAAGGGAGCCTCCCTCCTACAGGAGGTGTGCTCATGAGAACCATCCTGAAGAATTGCTTGTTTGTGTTCATGAGCCTCTGCCTGTTTACGCTGACCGCTTGCGGTAAGGCGAAAAAGAGTGAACCGGCGGCAAAAGCGGAAGCCGTGCAGACGTTGCCGAAACTGCTCGATCTTGGCGCTCACCAGTGCATTCCCTGCAAAATGATGGCTCCCATTCTCGATGAGCTAACCAAGGAATACAAGGGTGTATTTGATGTTGAATTCATCGATGTCTGGCAGCCAGAAAACAGAGCGAAGGCACAGGCTCACGGTATTCAGTCTATCCCAACTCAGATATTCTTTGATGCGGAGGGTAAAGAGCTTTGGCGGCACGTAGGATTCATATCCAAGGAAGACATCCTCAAAAAATGGAAGGAACTTGGGTACGAGATGAAGGCCAAAACAGAGGGCAAGGTCGAGGCCGGTGCAAACGTCGAGCGGTGGCACCCGGCTGTTGTGGACCAGCGTGACAAAGCCTCAATCTGCCAGCTGTCTGATACCACCATTAACCCAAAAACGTTGGTGACTATTGCGACGCCGAAGGGGGATGTCAGGATTCAAGACGTTCACCACTTTTTCATTTATTACACGTCGTTGACGAACGATAAAGCGGATCTTGAAACGCGTGTTTCCGTGGCAGACTGGCAAACGGGCGTATCTGTCAAGGTTGGCGATGCCACTTTCCTCACCGGGCGGGACAAGAATACCGGCCGTCCCTGGATACGAGCGTTTGCCGATTACGAAGATGCTATGAAAAGCCGTAGCGCCGATGGTGGCAGCATCGTCTCATGGGATGCGTTAAAAAAAATTGAAATGTCCCACCGCTGCGGTTTCTGCGATCGTGCCTGCTATCCGCAGGATGCCGCGGAAGTCCTCATTGAAGGTGTGCAAAGCTACGGCTGTTGCGCTCACTGCGCCATGGGGGTCGCTGCCCGTACCGGCAAGAATATCGAGGTGAGACAGCCTGACGCGTTGACCGGTGACATGATCGTTGCAAAGACACGTGATGGCAGGATCGGTTCCATCGAGCCCCGAACCGCAGTTGCCTGGTATGGACAAAAAAAGACAAAAGATGGGAAATGGGTATCTGCCGGATGCTTTCACCAAGGCTTTTTCACGTCGGTAGACAATCTGCGAAAATGGCTCGAAAAACACCCATTGGAAACTGGAAAAATGATTTCCATCGAACAATCTCTCACCGATAAAATGAAGCTTAAACCCGAACAGATTCAAAATGCATGCAAAATAGGCGAATGCGCCCCCATGTAATTTAAGGAACGTGTATGGAAAAAGCAAAAAAGATTCTGACCAACAGCCTGATAGCTTTTGCTTTAATCAGCATCGGCTTTGCCTTGGGCAAACACTCCGTGAAGCCGGAACTGCAGACAAACAGCCTGCTCAACGGAAACGGTCATCAAGTGGCGGTCTATTATCTTCACTCGACCTTCCGTTGCGTAACCTGTAATACGATAGAGAAATTGACCCGGGACTTGCTGGACAACTCCTACAGCCAACAACTGGCTGACGGAAAAATTCAGTGGATCGAAGATGATTTTCAGGAAAACGAAACATTGGCCAAACAGTTTGAAGTGGTCGCGAGTTGCGTTGTTGTCGCCGATGTGAAGGACGGTATCGTTCTCGATTTCAAACGGCTGGATGACGTCTGGACTAAAATGAAAGATCCAGACGCCTTCAATCAATACATCAGCGAGGCCATAGAGGGATACCTGAAAAAGAGCGGAGGTGGGCTATGATCTGGCCTCTCATTTTTTCCGCTCTTTGGCTCGGCATTCTGACGGCGATCAGTCCCTGTCCGCTGGCGACCAATATTGCGGCCATTTCATTCATCGGTCGAAAAGCTGGGCAGAAGAACCATGTTATCGCCTCTGGCCTTCTCTATTCGGCGGGGCGCACAATTGCCTATGTTCTTCTTGGTGTTATTATCACTACCGGAATGCTCGGCCGCGCAGAAGTATCTCGTTTCCTTCAGAAATACATGAATGAAGCCCTCGGGCCGATTTTGATCATTCTTGGACTGGTTCTTCTCGGCTGGGTAGGCTCCGGAGCATCGCTGCACATTGGGGCCGAAAAGCTTCAGGAAAAGGCCAAAACAGGCGGGTTACTATGGGCTATTCCAATAGGTTTTCTGTTTGCCCTCTCTTTTTGTCCGGTGTCGGCTGGATTGTTTTTCGGAGGCCTGTTGCCGCTAGCATTGAAACATGAGTCTTCCGTTATGCTGCCGGTGGTCTATGGAATCGGAACTTCATTGCCCGTTGTCATTTTTGCATTCCTCATGGCATTCGGTTCGGTTTATGTCGGAAAAGCGTTCAATCGCCTCACACACATCGAAATCTGGATCAGACGACTGGCAGGTACAGCATTCATCTTTGCAGGTCTCTATTATTGTCTGACACATATCTACGGATTGTTTATTTAATTTTTCGGTAAAATCAGGAAAGGAACTTGACCGAAAGCTTTTTCTTATATATTACTTAGTCCTTTGACTAATTGTGTAAATAAAAGAGGGTATATATGGACAAACTGACAGCACTTTTCAAGGCGCTGTCCGACCGCAACCGACTCCGAATCGTTTCGGCACTGATGAAGTGCGACGAGTTGTGCGCTTGTCAGCTAACAGAGCTGATTCAGGTCACCGGCGCGACCGCGTCCCGTCACATGGGAGTGCTGATTTCATCAGGTCTGGTGGACAGCCGCAAAAACGGTCGCTGGGTCTACTACCAGCTTTGTCGGGAACAAACGGATTTTGGCGTTCTGATCGACTGGGTTGAGTCTCAACTCAACAATGATCCGGATGCTATATCGGATGCGACAACCCTCACGAATATCATGGCGTGTGAACCGGAAGATTTGTGCCGAAAACAACGCGGCGAAGAGTGCTGCCCAAAAAAATAAAATGGCCTCTTCCGTGGATGGATGGATGGATTGCTGATGCATGATCTGCATCTCATTTTCTTGCAATTTTTGCGTTGGTTTCAGGGTGCGCTTTTTCTGGTTCTGGATCGAGGAGACAAACTATAAGTGAAAAACTGAATGTATTATTCCTGTGCACAGGGAACTCATGCCGTAGTCAGATGGCTGAAGGTTGGACGCGTCACCTCAAAGGTGATGTTATCGAAGCCTATTCGGCTGGAATCGAAACCCACGGCCTCAACCCAAACGCAGTGAAAGTGATGGCTGAAGCGGGAGTGGATATCTCCAGTCATAAATCTCAGCACATCGACGAATTCAAAGACGTCAAACAGGATGTTGTAGTTACCGTCTGCGGCCATGCCCACGAGACCTGCCCGTTCTTTCCGGGCAAGGCCAAGGTTATCCATGTCGGTTTCGATGATCCACCGAAAATGGCAAAGGAACTCGCCGAGCAAGGCGCTTCTGAAGAAGAGCAACTGGATTGCTATCGAAACGTCCGCGACGAGATCAAAGCCTTTGTCGAAACCTTACCCGAATCAGTGAATCAGTGAATCAGTGAATAAGTAAAGGAGGCCTTCATGACCACTCTTCAGCTATACGATCCGGCCATGTGCTGCTTTTCCAGCCGCAGATCCGCCGAACGCGGGGCCACAACACTCTCTGAAAGGGGGAGCAAGTCGCTTAGGCTGCCGCGAATTGGTTCGGCAGCAGCAGGCTCCACAAGGGGCACATGCAGATTTCGGAGCCGGTTGGAACACGGTCGTTGGCGTGTCGGTAACTCAATGCATCCCCGCTGTTCCAGCGTTAGCAGCAGTGTTCGCGCCGCCATGCCCTTGATGCAGTCCTGCTTGTTACGCCAGTTCCAGCGGCATTATCTTTTCTCGCTTAGATGGGTACGTTCCCAGTCACGGTGTTCCAAATCCCGGATCAAGGCGATTTTCCCCCTGAATAACCATAGCTTGTGCCATGGCCGGCACCGTAGAGGATCGGGCTTTGCGAGTCCAACGGAAAAATCCGAGATTTTTCTGTTGCGCTCGGGGGGGACTACGTTTGTTTCAGTGGTAGCGCCATGGTTGGACTACTTGAGTAGTCACGAGGCATAAACAAAACAAGGGAGTTGAAGCATGAGCAATGAAGTTTGTCCGGCAAATGACCGGCACATGACAAGTATTTTTGAGAAGTACCTGACAGTCTGGGTCGGGTTGTGTATTGTGGCAGGAATCCTCCTCGGCAAAATCGCTCCTGGGTTGGCAAAAACACTGGATGGTATGAGTATCAATGTCAACGGAGCGCCGGTTGTATCGATTCCGATAGCCATCTGTCTGTTCTTCATGATGTACCCCATCATGGTGAAGATCGATTTTGCTAGTGTGGTCAAAGCAGGGAAAAGCTGGAAGCCCGTCTTTCTAACCCTGTTCATCAACTGGTGCGTAAAACCCTTCACCATGTATGCCATCGCCATGTTCTTCTTAGGATTCCTGCTCAAAGGAATGATCGGAACCGAAGCGATGGATCTGGTCAAAATGCCGTTTGGTCTCGACCTGCCTGTCGGCG
Source organism: uncultured Verrucomicrobiota bacterium (assembly GCA_964580325.1). Classification (GTDB taxonomy): domain Bacteria; phylum Verrucomicrobiota; class Kiritimatiellia; order CAYTQP01; family CAZOLK01; genus CAZOLK01. Next base: position 82,675 of record CAZOLK010000001.1, read on the forward strand.
CGGAACATGGCGCTGGAATTGTGGTTCTTCAGGACGGCGTTAAGATGCTCCAGATTTCGCTTTGGCGCAGTTATTTTGCAGGATGCATCCTGCTTGGAATAGCACCCTGTACAGCCATGGTTCTGGTTTGGGGTTATCTTTCACGAGGTAATGACGGACTGACGCTGGTTATGGTTGCCATCAACTCCCTGACCATGCTGGTTTTCTATGGTGTTCTAGGTGGATTTTTGCTTGGCGTAGGCAAACTTCCTGTTCCCTGGCAGGCACTGCTTTTATCGGTTGCCATCTATGTGGCACTGCCGCTGGTTGTCGGGTACTTTTCACGCAAATGGATTATCGGGCACAAAGGAGAAGAGTGGTTCAAGGAGAAGTTTCTTCATGTGCTGACACCGGTAACCATCAGCGCACTTCTGCTGACTCTGATTCTGCTGTTCAGCTTCAAGGGCGAAACCATTCTGACCAACCCGCTGACCATTCTGTGGATTTCAATCCCGCTTTTCCTGCAAACTGTTTTCATTTTTGGACTGGGTTATGGCGTGGCAAAAATCCTCAAGCTGAAATACGAAGATGCCGCCCCGGCAGCCATGATCGGCGCTTCCAACCATTTTGAAGTGGCCATTGCCACCGCCGTCATGCTGTTCGGCCTTTCATCCGGTGCTGCTCTGGCGACCGTGGTCGGTGTATTGATCGAGGTGCCGGTGATGTTGATGCTGGTTGGTTTTTGCAAAAGAACAACCGGTTGGTTCAATACCGAAAGGACATAACATGAAAGAATGCTTTTGAATAATTTCCCCATACTCGTCGGGTCACGGTCGAGTATGGGGCCGAGTACGAGGAGATCGACAAAGCTCGCCACAAAGCTTGCGACAATTGGATTCCAGTACCATGGGTTTTAGTGAGGCGCATTGGCCCCACTTGTTATCGGCCAGGTCGCTGATATTTTCCTTGCCTATGACAACGAAACTGCCGTGGAGATGTCGGATAACGTTTGTAGTCCAGGCTTTAGCCTGCTGAATGTTTCGTGCCTGCAAGCAACACTATGTTGTTTTGCAATGCATTACGCTTTCAGCACGATCCTGGCAGACTAAAGCCTGGACTACAAACAATTGATAGGAACTTGGTTTTTTCATGAAGGCAAATATACCAAATTAAGGGATGCCATACTATGTCTACTCGACTCATCAAACGAAACGTACATCTGTTCATTGAGTTCTTCTCCTTTGGCGTCACGCGCCGTACACGAGTTTGTCCCAGGGGGGATCTCAGTTCACGTCGAATCATCGCCTTGGCGATGTCATTGCCCAGGATTTGCCCGGTCTCGGGATCGAAGGCCATTTACTGATCCCAACGTGTCGTCATGCGACTTTCTGAAAGGACTGTTCGAGGTCGAAGGCATTCATTCGGTCATCAAGAACGAGGGCGGGTCTGCTGTCGTGGGGTACGGTTTGCCGATCTCCTCCATGATATCCCTGGCCTTTGCCTGAAGTATGGGTGCCAGACGAGCTTTATGATGACGCGGCAGCGATTGTGGCGGGCATGAAGACCCGGAACACGCTTCCCGACGACTCCTGGACATGCCGGAAGTGCGGCGAGGAAGTGAATCCGGAACTCGCTGCATGCTGGAATTGCGACACGCCAAAGGAGGAATGATGCACCGCAACGGCTGCCTGCGGGTGTGTCAAAACCAGGCATGATATGGATGCGGATCTGGTGCGTCTTCATCCACAATTCTTTTCCACTTTTGGACCGGTGGATCAGTGGCGTTTATTTCATGCCTGGTTATCCGCCATCATTCGTGGTCCTTTTCCTGCATTTGTATTGTGTATGTTCATGTACTGGTTCAAGTCATTGGCCTCGTATCAGGTTGCCAACGCATGGGAACCGGTCGGCGCCAATGACTTCGTGTTGTACGCATACTTGTTGAAATGGCTGACGAGATCTCGGCGTAGGCGTAACGGCAACTGGAAAGCACTGTGGCGCCGAACATGTGGGTCACGCCGGTCGTGTTGTTGCGCCTGGCTTCATAGCCGTAGTAGCTGGCTGGTCTTGAAGCCGTCCGCACCGTAACACGTGTCAAGCACGACACTGCATCAATCCATCCATCCCGTGTGGCGGGCCAGTTCGGCCACGTATTTGACATAGGCCGGCCAGGACACGTCGGATGGTACGCCGTGGTCACAACCAGGGATGAAGCCGCCGCTGCGGATCACCGTGGCGATTCGCGCCAGCTCGCGTTCTATATGCACGCCGCCGCGCGCTATTTCGCGCTTATCCACGCCCCCGCGGTAGGCCATGTTGCGGCCAAATCGTTTATGCATCCGAACAATGTCGTTGCCGGCCGCGACTTCGATGGGATCGCAGCAGTTCATGCCGGCCTCGAGCCACTGCGGGATCAGCTCCTCGATGTAACCGTCCGAGTCCACCGCATAGAGAGGAACGCCGGCGCCGCGGATGGCTTCGCCCCAGCGTTTCCAAACCGGTAGCAGATAGGTGCGCGTCATTTCCGGCGAAAGCATGGCCCGGCCTTTATAAGCCATATCTTCCGAGATATGCACGCAATCCGGTGTCACGACCGCAAAAACCCGCTGGAGCAGTTGCCATATGTAGGCCTGCCAGAAATCCAGCATCTCCTGGATAAACACCGGATCATCGTAGAACATCATCGAGAGCTGCTCAAAGCCCAGCCATTCGCGCAACTGCCAGTAGGGCCCGGAAACATGGATCTCGAGAAAAGTCCCGCGGTCGCGCAGCGCACGACCCTTCTCTGCGGCCTCATCAGGCAGGCGTTCCGCGTTCGTGGAATCATAACGCTGCCGCATGTCCGCCCAGTCGGCCCGGTTCTCCACCGGACACTTGATCCAACGCCGGGTGACGAAGTCGATGGCGTTACGCAGGTAGCCCACGTCGAATTCGTTGCTGATCTCGCAGACATTGCCCTTCCAGTCCTGAACCACCTGTGAGCGTTCGCGGCGCTCCAACACCTTCTCTTCGAAATGGGGGATCATACGTTCGTTCACTTGGAAGCCCGGGCCGCCTCTGGGAAAAGGCAGGCACCCACCGGCTTGCCGATAAGCGTATTCCGCAATCTGGCCCGGCTCCACCTCACGCGGCAGCCCTTCGCGATACCAACGGGCACGCGTTGATTCGCGGCCCCAGCCAGGAATCAGCGGGATCCGGTCCGGTTCCCCAAACGTGAGGACGCGTAGATGCCGCGTGCGATCGGTCATTCCATCCGCCTCGCTCCGCGGTGCTGCTTCATGGATCTCATGGGTCGTTGCCGTCGTCATGGTCGTCGTCATGGTCGTTGTCATGGTCATCCTTCCTAGCAATTTGTTTATACAATATTCTGCCATAGCGATCACCAATTAAAATGGAGATATTGACTTTAATTATGCATTATTCGGCTGTCTTGCTGCACTGATTTTGATGTTTCTTCTGATTTGCAAATCAAGGGAACTCAGCATAGATTTCCTCTATGAACGAGGCCATGCCATCCCTCTTGCCGG
>CAZOLK010000002.1:0-35888 GCA_964580325.1 uncultured Verrucomicrobiota bacterium
GGCCCAGCAGGGCCAGAGATGGGAACGTGCCGATCGCACGCACCAGCACGTAGGGCACCAGCAGCGAACCGAGCAGACTGGCCAGTGTGTTGAGCGCATAGAGGTAGCCGGTGAACCGGGCGCTCGCTTCCGGTCCGACCGTCGCCATTTCGCTGGGCCGGATCGAGAGCGTGAGTGGAAACACCATACCAAAAAAGGTGGATGGCAGAACGGACAGGCCGATACAGAAAAAAGCGGACAGGATCGGCGGCGTGTAGGGCGCCAGGCGGAACAGCCAGGGAAAGGTTGTCAGCACCACGGCCATGACGATGATGGCGTGCGGGTAACAGCGCCGGATGATGTCCTTTGCGGATTGGCGCTTGAGCAGTTTACGGCTCAGATGAGCGCCATAGGTCATGCCGATCAGGATAAAAAACAGGGTGATGGACGAAACATAGATGCGGTTTCCTAGCACCAGTGAGAAGAGCCGGTTCCAGAGCATCTCGAAACCGAGGAAGATGAAGCCGGACAGAAAGGCCAGCGCGTAGAGGGTTCGCAGCGGAAGCGATTGGGCGTCTGCTTGCAGGGTTGCGGCCCCTGCTTCTCCGGTTGCCGCGGACGATGCGGTCTGCCGTTTTTGCAGCAGCCAGGCGGCCGCGGCCACGGCCAGGCCGGACAGCGTCACCAGCGCCAGTGTATGCATGACGCCCAGGATCTTGATCAGCACAAATCCGGTGGCAATGCTGCCCAGCGCGGCGCCACCGGTGTTGACCGCGTAGAGCAGGGCATTGTTGCCACGGTTACGCAGGGAGAGCGCCAGCAGCGGGAAGGTCATGCCCATCAAGATGGTCGGCATGGCCAGCAGCACGAACGAGATCAGGAAATGGTTGCTCAGCAGCGCCAGCGTCTGGCGGCTGCTCGTGCTGAACGACAGGAAGAAGGCGTTATGCGTCAAGGTCAAGGGCAGCACAGCCCAGGCATAGACGCCGGTAACAAACACGGTCAGCCCATACCAGCGCAGGTTCCAGCGCCGCACCGCGGAACAACAGGCGATCAACTGCTCGATGGCCCAACTACCGAGCGACAAGCCGATCATAAACGACGTGACCACCACCGAGAGCGAATAGGCGGTATTGCCCAGCACAATGCCGAGGCAATAGATGGCGATCACCTGGATCACCAGAGCGTTGAATCCGGATATAAAAAAAAGCGCGTACATCATGCGGATCATCATGCGTTACCCTAAGGCGCAAAACAAGTCCGGCAATGTTAGAAACAAGTGAGTATTTCTGAAAGGTACCGGCGCAAAGAAGGTGGAAATAATCGATTTCCCGCTTGACCTGGTTGGCAAAGATTTGACATATTGTGCGCCACTGTTTACTCGTGCTGAATAATCCAAACATGCCGGTCCATTTCGGAAGGTAATAGTGCAGGGAAAATTAGATTGAAACTGATGAGGCGTATTTTATGACTGAAGAAACAAAAAACAAACCTGATATTCCCCAGGAAGACACGTCCCAGGACGCCAGCGTAAAAGAAGTGCTCTTTTATGCGTTCGGCAATATCGAAAACGGTATCGCAAACCAGTTTTTCGTGATTTTGAAGCAGATTATGATTGTGACGATGTTCATCAACCCCCTGCTCATCGGTCTGGTCATCTCGATCAAAACCATCTGGGACAGCATCACGGATCCGATCATGGCGTACATCACCGACAACACGCGCACGCGCTGGGGCCGACGGCGGCCGTACATTCTGTTCGGCGGTGTTCTGCGCATCGCTCTGCTGCTGCTGATCGTGATCTACTTCCCACACAGCGACAACATGTTGAGCAATGCTTACCTGGAAACCGACAAGTCCGTGAGTAAGGCCAACGCGCAGATCAGTGAGGCCACGGATCTTCTGATGCGTGCGTATGAGGGTGAAGAAGGACTGAGCGATACAACCGTCAGCAAGAAGGCGAAGGAGTTTGGCGAGTGGTTTGTTGAAATCACCAACAAGGTGCCCGCAACGATCAGCGTGTTGCAGATCAACCGACAGCAGAAGCTGGATTGGATCGCCAACATAGACACCAACAAACCGTATGGACAGCGTATGGTCGTTAAACTTTCCAATGTTCTCAAGGATGTGGACAAGCGCTTGGAAAAAACGAGCAATATCGTCGTGCAGGTCCAGCAATTAAAAACGCTGCGTGATGTGGTGACCACCCGGTTGAATGGGACGAGCGATCCTCGGCTGGAAAAAGAAGCGACCAGAGTTTCCGAGATTATCAAACTCGAAAAAATCGAGCCCCTTATTCCGCAGATGGAGGACGCCCTTGAAAAATGGGCCCTGCTCAACGAGTGGTTCGAACAGATGGATAAGCAGGAGGGATTTGGTTTTGCCCTGGCTTTTCTGCTCAAGGACAACGAGATACGCCGACGCTTAGAGCATGCCCATAAGCAGACCGAAGATGCCCATGAGCTACTGGCTTCCATGAAAGAGATGAAACAGCATGGCCAGGATGTATTGGCCCACTTGCAGGGCGAAACCGAAACTGAGATAGAACCGCTTGCCTATCAAGATGTTTTCAGTACCGCCGTCAAAGCCTCGCGCGTGGTCATGCCGAAAATGGAAAAGCCCAAGAAAAAAAGCACCATACGCGAGGGTTGGCAATCATTCAAGGATCCGGCCAACCGAGATCAACAGCGCGTGATCTGGTTCCTGCTGGTCTCGTTTCTGCTCTTCACAACGCTGACCACGATCCAGAGCGTGCCGTATTACGCGCTGGGCATTGAGTTATGCCCATCCTACGACGGCCGCACGCGGGTGGCGGTCTGCCGCAGCGTGATCGACAAGCTGATCGGTGGATTGGCGCCTTGGGTGCCGTTCTTCTGTTTCCTGCCCATGTTCCAAGATGCGTTCGAAGGGTTGTTCTACATTGCCGTGTTAGCCACATGTATCGGCATTCCCAGCACCGTGCTAATGTGCGTCTTCATCCGTGAGCGTACATACATAACGCGTAAAAAGCGGATGGGTTTTCTCAAGTCTATTGGCGCAACATTGCAAAATCCGAATTTCTGGCGCGTCTTTTTCATCTACCAGGCCATTGGTTTGACCTGGGGCATTTTCATGCAGTTCGGCACCTATCTGAACATCTACTGGGTCATGGGCAGCGCGGTCAAGGGCGCCGGTTTGAGCGCCATTGTCCAGATGCTGGCCTGGGGCCTGACTTTTGCGGTGCTGCCGCTGGTCAACTGGGGTTGCCGGCGCTACCAGAAACACCGGGTCGTCCAGGTCGCCGTGATCCTGATGGGCATCGGCGCGGTATTGCAATGGTGGGCGGTCAACCCGAACTATCCGTATATGCAGTTGGTGCTGCCGTTCTTCACCTCGGTCGGTATCAGCAGTTTCTACATTGTCATGGGCACGCTGCTGGCCGATGTGACCGACGACGACGAGTTACGCACCGGCGAACGCCGTGAGGGTATGTTCGCGGCCGTTATGTCGTTCGTGGGCAAGATGGTTGGCGCGGTCACGCCGATCATAGCCGGCGGCATGCTGGTGGTTTCGGGCTTTGACGCCACCCTGGAATACAACCAGACTTCTCGTACGATCCTGAACATGCGTATGCTCTACTCGTTTGTGCCCGGCGTCCTGTTGCTGATTGCCACGATTTTGCTCTGGAACTACCCGCTGACACGCAAACGTATGCAGGAAATCAAAGCTGAACTCAAACGCCGTCACGAGGCTGATCAAGACGCCAAAGCGGAAGAAAAAGGCAAGGCCGTGGACAAGGACGGCGAAAAAGACGACGCCAAACCGGAAGCGAAATAAGGTGAACCCCTGGAGGTTCGCCGCGTGATTGCCGGCCATCCGTCTGTTGAAAAGATCGCTCGCTGTATGGCGTTGTATCGCAAGTTTCCGCACATCCAACGCACGGAAACGCGGCACCGTTGCAAGCTGACACGCTTCTGGAAACCTCCGCACGGTGCGCGCATCCTCGAGATCGGTTGCGGCCAGGGCGATGCCACGGCTGCGCTGGCCGCGGCTGTGGGTGATGCCGGTCATGTCACAGCCGTGGACAATGCCCCGCTCGATTACGGCAAACCCATGACGGTCGGCGAATCTTCTAAGAGCATCCGCGAATCGTGGATGGGATCGCGCGTGTCGTTCCATTATGCTTTTGATGTGCTGCGTGACGCTCGATTCGAGTCGGATGCGTTCGATATGGCCGTATTCTCCCATTCGGCCTTTTACCTGAAATCGGAGAAGACCTTTATCGACCTGCTGACGAAAATCCGGTCATGGTGCCCCTGCCTGGCTTTTGCCGAATGGGACCTGCGTCCGCGGTCGTTGCGCCAGATCGGGCACCTGGTAACCGCGCTGATCCAGACCCAGATCCAGGCAGCGTGCGGCAACCTCGCTGTCAATATCCGGACCTTGTTCTTTCCCGAAATTGTGCGACGTTTGCTGAAAAAGACCGGATGGCGCATTCAACGCGAGAAAATCGTGAATTCCTCCGCGCTACACGACGGGATCTGGGAAATCGAGAAATGCCTGCGCATTACGCCGGACCAGGTTGACGCGCTGGATCTTCCCGTAAAAATGCGTGCCAACCTGATCGCGCAGCAATTGTTGCTCGATGCGTTGAGTCGACAGCGCCCTATCGCGTCTCTGGACACCTATGCCTGCGTAGCCGAAAGGGTTGCCCTACCCCCTCAACCCACCGAAAAACCGCATGCATGAACAACGAACCGCCATCCTTTTTCTCCTTACGCTTCCGTTTTTTCAACCTGTTCGTCACAGGCGGAAGCGTGATCTGCCTGGCCGCGCTGGCCGGCTGTTTCGGCCGGTTCCACTGGTTCCTCGACCTGTTTGCCCATTTCCGCTTTCAGTATGCCTGGACCCTGCTGGTTCTGGCACTCGTGCTCGGATTGTTCCGACAACGCCGTGCTGCCCTCGTCTTCCTGCTCGTCAGTCTGCTCAACACCATACCGTTGGCGCCCTGTTTTTTCGGACGCCAACAGCCTGCCGCGGCCCCTACGTCCACAGCACGCTTACGCGTCATGCTGTGCAATGTGAATACGCGTACGGGCCGACCGAAAAAGGTGTTGGAGACCGTGCAAACGATTCGGCCCGACCTGTTGGTGCTTGAGGAAGTCAACCAGGTCTGGCTCGATAAACTGACGGCTTTGCAAACCAAATATCCCCATCAGCACGTCCAGCCACGCGAGGATAATTTCGGCATTGCCCTGCTCAGCCGTTTTCCGTTGCAGCGCGCCAGAACCGTATTTGCCGGCGGCGCCGTGCCCACGATCCTGGCCGAAGTGGATACACCACGGCTGGCCATTGTAGCCACGCACCCCTTGCCGCCGTGCGGTAGAAAATACAGCGATATGCGCAACCAGCAACTGGCCGCGCTGCCGCAATGGACCCGCAACCGTGACCGGCCCGTGATCCTGGTCGGCGATTTGAATGCCACGCCCTGGTCATGGACCTTCCAGCGTCTGCTGCGCGATGGCGGGTTGCGCGACAGCGCCCGCGGCTTTGGGCTTCAGGGCACCTGGCCGGCCATCCACCCGCTGGTCAATATCCCCATCGACCACCTGCTGCACACGTCTGGAGTGATCATCACCAACCGCCTGCCCGGACCCAATGTGGGCTCGGATCATCTGCCGCTGGTGGTGGATCTGGTCGTCTCACCCAAGTGAGTTGGATCGTTTACCGCTATCGTCAGCCGCTCCCATCTGTATTTCATCTGGCGTCTTTCGCGCCGTAAAACCAAAAGGCAAGCCAAAGAGCAGGCCCCAGACCGTACCGATGAACAGGTCCGTGGCAAAATGATTCTCCGAGTAGTACGAAGACCACAAAATTCCCGTTGAACTGAGAAACGCGGGCAGGCCGATGGCCGGAACAGCGATGAGCAGGGGCGTGGATCCCGCGAACGTGGACGCGCAATGGCCCGAGGGAAAGCTTTGCATCTGGTACTTGAAGGTCGGACCGTAAAAGCCATCCGCAATACCCTCATTGCGCACGGTTTTAGGCCTGGGTCGACCTGTGGAAAAACGGCTGATATTAACCGTGATACCGGCAAAGCAGCCGGCCAGAAAACAGGCGATCGCCGCGCGGCGCCAGCGACGCAGATTGAACAGGCGACCGGTCAACCATACGGTCGCGGTGAAAAAGAGCGTATCCATGAAGCTTCCCCAGCGCCGGAAAATGTGTGCCACATCAACCAGATACGGATCGCGCTGGCGCATCATCTGACGGTAGATCGCCTGGTCGAACGGGAGAATGGCCAGCGCAATCAACGCGGCCAATGTCAACAGGCCAAGCATAACCTTTCCGTGCGCACCGATCCAGCGCCAGGCATCCAGGCAAAGCGCACGCACATCCCCCGGCCATTCCGCAAACCCGCAGTACCGCATGAAGGACATCGTCTTTTTATTGAGCAACTTACTCATGCCGCACCCGCTTGATCAACACGCGCAAACGCACATGGCTGGTTTTAGCCAGGTTTACCCCCTCGACAACGGCCTGCTCATAGCCGACCGCTTCAAAATCGCGGACAACCTCGCTATAGTCTTTGACGTGCAAGGTATTGGCCTGCCCCATGAACCGCCGCAACGCATGTTTTGCCAGGTCATCGCCATCCGTTTCAGCCTCCAGCGCCACGAACAGGCGCGGCGCCGGTCCGTTGAGAAAAACCTCGATCTCTTCACCGGTCTCCAGGTTTTGCCAGACCTGGCCGCTGTAAAAGACGAGGCTCGGTTCGCTGAATTTCCAGCAGGCGCAAGGCGTATCCGGGGGCAGGGCGCGGAATATGGGCTGTAATTGGATAGCAGGCGCAAGCGGACGCAGGGCGCGGGCCGACAGGCCGAAGCCGGCGCCAACGCAAAGCAGGGCCAGCACCATATCGCGCACGCGCCGGCGCGGAACGGTCCAGGTCAGCAAGACCAACCCGGTTATGCACACCGCGCCCCCAGCCAGACAGGCGTTGACATTGGCGAACGACCGCGGCAGAACCAGACAGACATGCAACGCCAACAGCGCCAGGGCCAATGCAAGGTACAGGACGGTCAGCATAATGCGCCAGCCATCTTGCTTTACCGGCGGAGCGTCTTGATCGGCAAAAACATGGCCCAGGATCAGGAAAAAGGCTGGAAACCCGGGCATGACATAATGGGGCAGTTGCGTTGCATAAAACATGAAAATCAGGTGAGGCGCGACCAGCCAGGAGACCAGGTAGGCCGTGTGATCGTCCCAACGCCGACGTACAGCGCAGAACCAGGGAACCAGGAACACGATCCAGGGGCAGAGGCTGAACAGGGCCGCGACCAGGTAATAGACGCCAGGGATATAGGTGCGGTCATTGAACGCAGCCATGCCACGCCGGATAACGTGGTAGCCGATGCCCTCGCGCCAGAACTCGCCATGGGTGGCGATGAGCGCCGGCACACCCCAAACCGCGATGATGCAGACGGTGAGCAGCAGGCCGCGCCATGGTTTCAACGCCATCCAGTCCAATGGTTTACGCCGAAAAACCCAGCGATGCAGCAACAAGGCCAGCAGCGGAACCAGCAAGGCGATCGGCCCTTTGGCCAGGAAACCCAGACCCAACGCGTTGTACAGGAGGAAGAAAAAAGACCACGGCCGCGCGCCGGGCACAGGGTAGAGCAGTTCATGGGCAGCCAGCATGGCGACCGTAACACAGAGAACCATGGGCATATCGGCCAGGGCCAGCCGTCCGTGAAGCAGCATTTGCAGGCAGGTCAACATACCAAGCCCGGCCAGGAATCCGTGGCGTGCGGAGTAGCGCCGCCGGCCAAACCAATAGAGAGTCAACCCGGTCAACAGCGCGCAAACCACAGTGGACAGACGCGCGCCCAGTTCATCGATCCCGCTCAAAGCATAACCGGCGCGCATCAGCCAATAGGTGAGGACAGGTTTGTCGAAGCGCAACTGGTTATTAAAATAAGGCACAATCCACTCGCCGCGGCGCATCATCTCCACGGTGGCGTGGGCAAAACGTGGCTCGTCGCGATCGAGCAGCGGCAGATGGGCTATGCCGGGCAGCAGCACGCACAACCCGACCGCCAGCAACAGCCAGGCGCCCCAACAGCGCAAAAACGCTTCGCTCATTTCCCAGGATTCAGTCATAGGAGTCATAGGAGTCATAGGGGCCATGTCGTAAACCAGATCCACCCATTCGTCAATCTTATTCCGTGTTGGATTTATAGTTGTCATTCACCATTTCCCTCATCCCCTAACTTCCGACCACCAAACTCCGACTTCCGCCTTAACAACACTTTTTTATCGACGCCATGGTCCTGTTTCTGCTTTAATCCCGGCTTGCCGCTGATTTAGCGATGAATAAAAACGTATATATTTTACTGGGAATGTTGACCTTGGGACTTGGCCTGGTCCTGGCCGGCGCCAATATCGTGCTGGGCGATTTGAACCAGGATGAAGGCTGGTACCTGTATGCCGCGGGCATGGTGCGGCGCGGGTTCATACCCTATCGCGATTTTGCCTTTACCCAGACGCCCGTGCTGCCGCTGGTCTATGCGCTGGCCGACCCGTTGGTTAAAAGTTACGGTCTGCTTGGCGGTCGTCTATTCACTGCGGCCTGCGGTTTTCTGGCCGCATTGTCGGCTAGCTGGTATGCCTGGCGCATTGCCCCCGCGCTGCGCAAGGAAACGCTGCTGCTGTGCCTGATGCTGGGCCTGGGCAATGTCTATCAGAGCTATTTCACGGCCATTGTCAAAACCTATGCCTTGTGCGCACTGTTTATTTCGCTCGGGTTCGTGGCGCTCACCTTCGTCAACCTTAAAAAGGGCCTATGCGCCGCGGCACTGGCCGGCGCGCTGCTGGGGCTGGCCACCGGCACACGTCTGACAGCCGTAGTGACGCTGCCCATAACGTTCGGCTGGCTGATCTGGCACCGCCATGGCTTTAAGCCGTTCGCCTGGTTCGCATTCGCGGTCGGCGCCGGCCTGGCCGGGATAGCGGTTTTCCTGCCCCTGTTCATCATGGCGCCAGGTCCGTTCTGGTTCTGCAACGTGACCTACCATTCGGTGCGCAACGTAGGCGGGTTGCTCAAGCTGCTGGTCTACAAAGCCGGCTTTCTATCACGCCTGGCCCAGGCCTACCTGGTTCCCCTCGCACTGCTCGCTTTTGTGCTGGCGGCCTGGTGGATAACCCTCAGCCGCAAACCATTGGCCAACCGTTGGCTGACCGTTTCCTGGCTGAGTGTGCTGGCCGTCAGCCTGGCCCACGGCCTGGCCGCGTTCCCTTACGAAGACTACCAGGTCATCATCTACCCGCTTTTCGCGGCGGCACTGGCCACGGCGCTGACTGGCCTGGTCAAAGCCGCGGCGCCCGGCAACACGGACACCGCGGTGTGCGGCCTGCTCGTGGCTGTCTTCCTGTGCGTGACACTCGCCTCCTTTTCCTCGCCCATCAACCAGGACTGGATGATCATTGGCCGCGACCGGATCTGGTGGCGCATGAAAAGCAAACCCGCGCTGGTCAAATTGCGCGAAGCCGCTGCGCTGTTGCGCAAACGGGCCGGCGAACAGCCGGTGGTGCTGACCCAGGACACCTACTTGGCCGTGGAAGCCGGCCTGCGCGTACCGCGCGGCATGGAAATGGGCCCGTTCTGTTATTATCCGAATATGCCCCGCGAAAAAGCTGACGCCTTGCACGTGATGAACCGCGAAAAAATGCTGGACCTGCTGTGGCATACCGACATTGCGGTGGCTGCCTGCAGCGAATATGCGTTCTGCATCGCCTCGCCGGAAATCGTCGAACTGCCCCAAGCGGAACAGGAACTGCTTCGCGACGCTTTGAAACAACGCTACCGCGTTTTCGCTGAAACCCCCTATTTCGGCCAGGGCCACACCCGGCTGCAGTACTTTATCCTCGATGAATCGCACTAACGATCATGTCCATGCGCTTATCCATCGTCATACCGGCCCACAACGAAGAACATCGCATCCGTCCCATGCTTGACGCCTACCTGGCCTATTTCCTTCCGCGCCTGGGCGATGCGGTGGAATTCCTGGTGGTGGTCAATTACTCCACGGACACGACCGCGGAGATCATTCGCGGCTACAGCGAAAACCACCCCCAGGTCAAACTGATCCTCGAGCCGGCTAAAGTGGGCAAAGGCGGCGCCCTGATGCTGGGGTTCCATGCAGCGTGCGGAGAGTTGATCGGATTTGTGGACGCGGACGGGGCCACGGCACCGGAGGCTTTCAACGCGCTGGTGGAAGACATGGGCGCTGCCGATTGCGTCATTGGTTCGCGCTGGCTCAAAGGATCAGTAGTCAACCCGCGGCAACCACTCAAGCGCCGCATCATTTCACGCATGTTCAACGGCCTGGTTTCGCTTTTCTTCAACATGCACCTGACCGACACCCAGTGCGGCGCCAAGTTGATGCGCGGCAACGCCCTGCGCTCGATTCTACCGTGCATGGGCATCACGCGCTGGGCGTTTGACGTAGACCTGCTCGTCAACTTCAAGCGCGCCGGGTTCAGCATCAAAGAGATCCCCACGATCTGGAGCGATATCAGCGGTTCGCGCGTGCGCATGATCCGCGCTTCGTGCGAAATGTTGCTGGCCATCACCCGGTTACGCCTGTTATATTCGCCGTTTCGCTGGCTGGTCAAGGTCTACGATCTGACCCTTGGCCGCGTGATCAAATTATAAGTGAACGACAACAGAATGGGGATGCCATGAGCGAAAACGGAACACTGGTGCAGGACAGTCAGACCATGCAAGGGTTGATCCGCCAACTGCTCGTCATGCTGGGCGAGGATCCGGAACGCGAAGGTTTGCGCAACACGCCGCGACGGGTGGCGGAGAGCCTGCGCTATCTGATGCAGGGATACACGCAAGACCTTGACGCCACCATCAACGAAGCCATCTTCACATGCGAAGCCAACCACATGGTCATTGTCAAGGACCTGGAAATTTACAGCCTCTGCGAGCACCACATGCTTCCGTTCTTCGGCAAATGCCACATCGGCTACATTCCCCGGGGCAAAGTGTTCGGGGTCAGCAAGCTGGCGCGCATCGCCGACATGTATGCCCGACGCATGCAACTCCAGGAGCGGCTGACCAACCAGATCGCCCGCACAGTGATGGACCGCATCCACGCGGAAGGCGTCGGCGTGGTGATCGAAGCCAACCACCTGTGCATGATGATGCGTGGCGTGACCAAGCAGAATTCGACTATGAGCACCTCGGCCATGCTGGGCAGTTTCCACGACAGCATTGCCACCCGCAACGAATTCCTGCACCTGATCTCCAAACGACAGGACTGACCAAAATCAAACCTTGATGCCCAGGCGCGGGATATTCAGCCGCTGGCGCGCGTTTTCGCCTTTGAGCAGGTTGGTCTTGCGCCACGGCTGCTGATCGCGATCGGTTTCGCGGCAGCGGGGCAGGAACAGGCTCGGACCCAGGCTCAGCTTGTGCTTACCGAAACGGGCATTGATCTCGTCCGCAACCCGGGCCACCATACACAACTTTTCTATTCTCAACCGGTCCTCGAACAGATCGAGTTGCTCAAAGCGATCGGTTTCCAGCTTTTCGAGACAAACCATGGTGGCGCGGTATTCGACGCCGGCCTGATGCAACTGATCGAACAGTGCGCGCACCACCGGCATCGCCTCCTGGGTCGCGGAGGTGGAGCGGTTCAGTTTGACACACAAGCCGCGCTGATCATAGTTCTGGGCGCGCAGAACCACGGTCAGCGAGCGGGTGCGCAAACGATGGCGGCGCAGTTTGATAAAGGCGGATTCGACGTTGCGGACGAGCTTGGCATAGATGAAATCGCGGTCGAACGAAGGCGCGGTAAAGGTCTTGCACTTGCTGATGGATGCCAGGTCGGTTTTCAGCTCCGTGGTCAACTCAAACGCCTGGTTGCCGCGCAGTTCGTGCCAAATATCGCGTCCGGGTTTGCCCAGCAGACGCGAAGCCCAGACCTCGGGCCGATTTATATAATCGAGGGCATTGCGCAAACCGTATTTTCGCAACAGCTTAACCGTGTTGGGCCCAAACCCCCAGACCTCTTCCAGCGGCGTGCGGGCCAGCAACAGGTGGATATGGTAGCCGGCCACGGCAGTCAACCCGTTGGGCTTACGGAAATCCGAGGCCAGCTTGGCCAGGCTTTTGGACAGGCTCAGGCCGACCGATACGGTGATGTCCAGCTCACGCTGGATCTGCTGCTGGATGGTCGCGGCCATACCCTTGTAGCTGGTGCGATAGATACGCCGCAACCCGGCCAGATCGGCAAACCCTTCGTCAATTGAATACTCCTCGACCAGGGGCGTGATGCGGCGCACGATATCGAACATACGCTTGGAATAAAGGCTGTAGGTCTCGTAATCGCTGGGCAGCACGACCAATTCCGGGCACTGGCGCCGTGCGTCGTGCAGGGCCACGCCGCGCTTGATGCCCAGAGCCTTGGCCTCATAGCTGGCACAGGCGATGATGCCGCGCTCTTTACCCGTAACCACGGGCCGCCCTTTCAACTCCGGATGCATGGACTGTTCCACGGAGGTAAAAAAGGCATCGCCATCAAAATGGACAATGGCCTCGGGAAATTCCACTAACGTGATGGGCTTCATCGCTCACTTGGTTTGTACAAAACATGCTGTAGCCTGCCTACAGAAGACTGCGCAAATGTTCTTTGTAAACAAGCCTGCCACCTGCCACTGGCCACTCACATCACGTGCCATACTTACGGATCACGGCGGTCACTACGCCGCCGATGACCAGGTTCTTTTTGGCAATAATGGGTTTGTAGCGCCGGTTGGCCGGTTCGAGCGTGACCCTGGTACGCTTTTTAAAGAAATACTTCATGGTCCACTCGCCCTCCACCTGGGCGATCACGATATCGTTGTTCTGGGGCTCCTTGCCTTTCTCGACCAGGACGATGTCGCCGGGTTGAATGCCGGCGTCAATCATCGAATCTCCGCTGACCGTCAGCATGAACGTGGTTTCCGGGTGCTGGACCAGGTACTCGTCGAGGCTGATGGTATCGATCAACTCTTCTTCGGCCGGCGAAGGAAACCCGGCCTGCACCATCCCGAACAACTTGATACGACCGGTCAGTTTGTTGGTAAAAGCGAGCTTTCCCTTCTTGTTCTTGGTCAGGTAGCCCATGGCAATGAGCTTGACGAGCAAGGCGAAAACCGCGTTCTTGGAGCGGTACTCGAAAATATCCATCATTTCGGCATAACCCGGAACCCGGTTCTCACGTTGATAAAACTCACGCAACCGCTGGACTTTTTCCTGTATGTTAATCTTTCTTGGCATAGACTTTTCTCCGTTCATTTACTACACAAGCAATATAAATGAACCTGAGTTCGTCACAAGTCAAAAAGTAAAAAAAATTTAGTTCAGCGCAGTCACGCGGGCATCCTGCACCCTGCACCCGCCCCCCCCTCCCCCAAAAACGCACCCTTATTTTGCAGATGTATTTTATGTTTTTATTGACAACAAAACTGTAATTTCTCGCAGTTCAAGGGTTTACAAATGCAAAAAAAACTTTACATTCTATGTAGTGTTGTTTATGATGGTGACAATTGGAACATAGGGTATTGTTATGTTTACGGTAGAAACTGTTTCGCGAGAAGATATTGACAACTGGCCCGTTGAAAAAGCGGGACTCCCGGTGCGGGTTGTGAATTGCGCTACCTCCTCCGGCATCCACAAGGTGGGGGAGTTGCGTGAACTTTCCGATATGATGTTGCTCAACTTTCGCAGCTTGGGCAGCAAATCCATCAATCATATCCATGCCTTCTTCCGCCTATGCAGTCGCATTGAACAAGGCAAGCAGGCTTTTAAGCATATTCAGGAGATATTCGACATCTTTCTCAATGAAAACGAGTTCAAGGTCGCGTCCCTGCGATACGGTTTTTTTCGTCCCGATTTCCACGCCTCACGCACTTACTACAAGCTGCAGGAAATCGGCAACGAAGAGGGCCTGACCCGCGAACGGGTGCGCCAGGTGGAAAAAAACGCCAAGAAAAAGTTGAACAGTTACTTGTGCGACCTATGCCTGAGCCCGTTTTTCAACCATGTGCGCGAACTGATCGACGCCCATGACGGCATCATTGCCGAGGACCAGTTGGAGCTGATCAAGGACGAGCCGTTCCTGCACGGCATGAATCCGGCTTCCATGTTCCTGCTTTTTTCGGATCTGAATCCATCCGCCTTCATCTATTACCAGCACTATTTCAGCACGCTCAAACGCCAGCCCCTGCACAAGATCGAAAAAGCAGCCTGCAAACGACTACAGAACCTGGCCGAGCCCATCTCTATCGAGGCGCTCAGCGAAGACCTCTATGCGGATATTCAGGACGATTCGTTCCAACCCAGCCGCAAGGCCCTGGAAATCCTGTTCGATCATATCGAAGCCATCACGGCCACAGCCGACAGGCGTTACTTCATTTCCGAGAGCGCAACCCAGCACTTTCTGCTGGAAGTGATGCGGGAAATGAAGCGGCCCGTCCATTTTCGGGCTTTCATGCACAGCGCCAATGAAAAACTCAAACCTTCCAGCCGGAAAAGGGCCGGCTATTACCTTAAACAATTGAAAAACCACACAGGTTTTGTCCGCACAGGCTATGGGTTTTACGATATGGTGATTGACCGGCCTTCTTGAACCGCGGCCACAGACATTATGAAGATCCTGGACCGCTATATTTTAAGCACTTTTTTCGTGCCTCTGATCTACTGTCTGCTGGCGTTTTCGATGATCTTTATCATCGCCGACCTGTTCAATAATTTCCCCGATTTCCAGAAAGCGCAGACGCCGCTGCGCATGGTCCTGCTTTTTTACGCCATGCTGCTGCCCTCGATCATCATCTACCTGGCGCCGGTCTCGCTGCTGATGGCCGTGCTGTACAGCCTTTCGCAATTGACCCGGCACAACGAAATCACCGCAATGCGTGCGGGCGGGATCAGCCTGAACAGGATCATGCTGCCCCTGTTTACCGTAGGCGTACTGGCCAGCCTGATCGTGGGCGCGATCAACGAAACGCTTGGGCCCTGGTCCGCCCATTGGTCCGCCCAGTTCATCCGCCTGCAGCAGAAGAGCAACAACCACGAAGTGGTCTCCATTGTCCGCAACCAGGCGTTTCGCAACGAAAAAGGACACAGGATCTGGGTCATTGGCCGCTTTGACAAGCGCACCAGTGAAATGGAAAACGTGACCGTGACCCAGTTGCGCCCGGACAATACGACCGCCGCCATGATCCGTGCCTCGCGCGCCATGTGGGCCGACAGCCGCTGGCTTTTCAAGGAAATCGAAATCCAGCTCCACGACAAAGATGGCGACCGCATGGGCCGGCCGCGAATCGAAGCCTGGAAAGAAATGACCACCTTTGACGAAACGCCAGCGGATTTCCTGCGCATGATCAAAATCGAAGAGCCCAAATACGTCTCGGCCCTGGACATCTGGCGCCACATCCGGAATCACCCCCGCCTGTCCGGCAAAGAGGTACGCAAGCGCCTGGTCGATTTCCACGCACGCCTGGCCATGCCCTGGACATGCCTGATCTTTATACTGCTGGGCGTGCCCATGGGCGCACACACAGGCCGCAAAGGCGCCATGCGCGGCATCATGCTGGCCATCGGGCTCTTTTTCTTCTACTATTTCATGATGCAGTACTTCCTCATCATAGGCAAGCAGGAGTGGTTCCACCTGCCGCCCTGGGTGGCAGGCTGGACCCCCAACATGGTCATGACCGGCATTGCCGGGTTTATCATTTCGAAAATGCGCTAGGGTGAGGAGAGCGCCCATGCAGCCGCTATACCTTGAAACCCATGCTTCAGGACGTTTGACAGAAAAAGCGCGCCTGGCCCTGGGGCGCATGGCTTCCTGCACCCTCTGCCCACGGCGCTGCGGCGTGAACCGGCTGAACAACGAAACAGGAACCTGCAAGACAAGCCGATTCGCCCGGGTCGCCTCCAGCCAGCCCCACTTCGGCGAGGAAGCGCCGCTGGTGGGCGCGCACGGATCAGGCACGATTTTTTTCAGCTACTGCAACCTGCTCTGCACGTTCTGCCAGAACTACGACATCAGCCACAGCCCGGTCGGCCGCCAGATCATGGAGCACGAACTGGCTGACATCATGCTGAACATACAGGCCCAGGGCTGCGCCAACATCAACCTGGTTTCGCCGTCTCACGTCGTGGCTCAGATCCTGGGCGCACTGGAAATTGCCGTGCCACGAGGTCTGAACAAACCGCTGGTCTACAACACCGGAGGCTACGATGCGATCGAAACCCTGCAACTTCTTGAAGGCGTGGTGGATATCTATATGCCCGACTTCAAGTTCTGGGACACGTCCATTGCGGAGCAGACCTGCCAGGCCCCGGATTACGCTGAGGTCGCCCGCCGCGCCATCCTGGAAATGCAGCGCCAGGTGGGCAACCTGACCATGGACGAACAGGGCCTGGCCCAGCGCGGGTTGCTAGTCCGGCACCTGGTCCTACCCAACGGGCTGGCTGGGACCGAGAAGATCGTGAACTTCCTGGCACATGAAGTCTCGCCTGATTGCTACGTCAACGTGATGGGCCAATACCGGCCCCGCAGGCCGACCGACCAAACCCCGGACCTGAACCGCCGACCCACGGACGAAGAGTGTCAGGCAGCAAAGAAAGCTGCAAAAGACGCTGGCCTGCGCCTGGACCAACCCCGGCGGCGCATGTTTTTTTCTGAACTGGAGGACACAGCGACACGATAATTTCGGATTTCCACCAGCATCCGCCACGCGACACATGCCACTTCCGGCTTGCACAACCCGCGCCCCCCCTCTATGATGCCTGCTCTCATGCTGAATGGTGCATATATAGGGAAGCAGGCATGGCTGCCTGGTCTAGCGCTGGCCCTGCTGAGCGCGGGATGCGGCCAGGTGCCGCAGCGCGAAGGACCAATCATGGTGATCGGTTCGCGCGGTCACACGTCCGGTAAATTCAACCGTCCCCGCGGGGTATTCTGGCATACGGGCTTGCGCTCGCTCTATGTGGTCGATTGGGATGGACGCATCCAGAAATTCAGTGAAACAGGCCGTTTCCAGGCATCCTGGCTTATGCCCGAAGTGGAAAAAGGCAAGCCCGAAGACCTTTGCCTCAATGCGCACGGTAACCTGCTGATCGCAGACACCCACTACAGCCGGATCGTGGAATATACGCCAGATGGCGATTGGGTGGGCGCTTTCGGTTCCTATGGCTACGATCCAGGCCAGTTCATTTACCCGGTCGGCATCTGTTGCGACCAAGATGGCCATATTTATGTTTCCGAATACGGCGAAAACGACCGCATTCAGAAATTTGACCAAGACGGTCGCTTTTTGCTGGAATGGGGCTGTTTCGGCTCTGAACCGAGTCAATTCCAGCGCCCCTCGGGCATTGCGGTGGGCACCAACGGGTTGCTCTACGTCGCGGATGCGGTCAACCACCGCGTCCAAGTGTTTGACCTTCAAGGCCAACTGCAGCGGATCATCGGCAGCCAGGGCGCTGAACCGGGCCTGTTCCGCTACCCCTATGACGTAGCCGTGCGCGGCCAGTACCTGTACGTACTGGAATTCGGCAATCACCGTCTGCAGAAAATGACGCTGGATGGCCAGCCGCTGGCCACATACGGCCGTTACGGCGTGGGCCAGGCCAAACTCAACTCACCATGGCGCGGCGATCCGGGAAAACCCGGCCAATTCTACATCTCGGATACGGAAAACAACCGCGTGCTACTGGTCGAGATGTGACCAGTGAGCAATGACCAACGACAACACAAGGGCACAGCCCATGACTGAAGGGCGAAGCTGTACTGAGTTGCTATTTTTTCAAAAAGAGGTCATCCCGTGCGGTTTTGACTTGGTGCGTCCGCGGACAATGGATAGAGTAGCCCGTAAGATTGCATGGTTGTTTTTTGTACGTTGAAAGAAAAGAGCATGGATTCAAAAATCGGTTTGCTGCATCAGAACCTGACAGCGCACCTGTTGGGATCGGAAGAGGTTTCACTTTTTCTCATTACCGGCCTGTTGGCCGAAGGGCATGTGCTTATTCAGGGTCCGCCTGGCGTGGGCAAAACCTCGATGGCCAAAACGCTGGCAGGGTCGGTCCAAAGCGTATTCAAACGCATTCAGTTCACTTCTGACCTGTTGCCAGCCGATATTCTTGGCTACACCGTTTACGATCAACGCAACAGCGAATTTGTTTTTTACAGCGGTCCGATATTCAGCCATATCGTACTGGCCGACGAGATCAACCGGGCCAGCCCGCGCGTGCAAAGCGCGCTGCTCGAGTGCATGAGCGAACGCCAGGTCTCGGTGGATGGCGCGACCCGGCCGCTGGAACGTCCTTTTTTCGTGGTGGCCACGGAAAACGACATGGCATCCGCAGGCACATTCCCGCTGCCGGACTCGCAACTGGACCGCTTTCTGCTTTCGTTTCAAATGGAAGCGCCGGCCCCGGAGGTGCAACTGCGCATCCTCGAACTGCACGCGGCTGAACCGAAACGCATCGCGGTGCAGCCGGTGATGAGCCGCGACGAACTGCTCGCGGCCATGAAAACCGTGCGCAATGTGCGGATCGACCCCAACATCATGCACTATATCGTGCTTTTGAGCGAAACCGTGCGCGACTGCGGCGAATTCACCGGCGGCCCGTCCCCGCGCGCCTGCATCGCGCTGATGCATGCGGCCCAGGCGCTGGCCTATCTCAATGGCCGCAACGCGGTCTATCCCGACGAAATCAAGAAAATCATGCCCTACGTATTCCGCCACCGGCTCATCCTCAAGGGCCGGGCCGGTATGCACATGCAAAGGGTGGAGAATCTGCTGCGTGAAATCCTGGACGCGACCCCTGTTCCCATGGATATCGCCTGATGTCAGCCCGCGTATCACCGCACGCGGCCGCATCGCGCTGACCCTGGGATTGACCGCGCTGGCAACCGGCGCGCTGGTGCTGCAGCCGCTGCTGATCGGCATCGGACTGGCCGTCCTGATCCTGCTTTTCCTGGCCGCCCCCTGCGCCGCGCTCAATGTCGAAGGCCTGGCCTATCGCCGCCTGCTGCCCGCCTCGCTTTATGCTGAAGAACCCGTGGACATGGAGCTGGAAATCGTCAACCTCAAGCAACACATCGGCTCCTGGCATCTGCTCGTGCACGACGAGACCCTGGCGCATCCGGAGCCCATACTCTTCGCGGTTGCCAGACCGGGCCAGCGGTTGCGGCGCGTCCACGATACACGGTTCGCACGGCGCGGCGTGTACCGGGGTATGCTCTGCCGGGTCACGTCGGATTTCCCGCTCGGTTTATTCCAGGCGGAAAAGCTGTTGATCACAGGCGAAACATTTACCGTCTATCCCCAGCCCAAACCGCAGCGCGAACTGGCGCAATGGCTGGAAGCGGGCAGCGGCCTGGGCGGTTTTGGCCGCAACGCGGCCGCGGACATAGCCGGCGAATTCCGCGCCATGCGCGAATACCGGCAGGGCGACCAGGCCAAGATGATTTCATGGCCTTTTTCAGCGCGCTTTCAAACCCTGATCGTACGCGAAACCGAACGTCCCACGCCTCGCACGCTGAGCATCGTATTTCACGGTTACCAGGCGCCGCACACCTTTCTCACGCCGCGCTCGTTCGAGATCAGCATGCAACTACTGTCCGGCCTGTTCATACAATTGTATCAGCATGGCATCCGGGTTGCATTCACATCCACGTTCATGAATTGGCACCGCATCCAGGTCACCCATGACGCAACCGGCCTGGCCGCGGCTATGACCAAACTGGCCACGGCCGAGATGCCGCGCGAACCCAGCCTTGCCCCGCTGATCCAGGCGCTGCGCGATGAAGCTGCGCTTTCCGAAGGCGTAATCGCGGTCAGCAACAGTCCGTTGCGTTACTGGGTGGACGCGCTGCCGCGAGTGGCTGCACCGCTATTGTGCCTGGACAGCCTGCATGCCAGGTTGATCCAAAGCGTGGGGGTCAACCCGTGAACCCGGCATGGCGACCGCTGCTCATTCTGGCCCTGGAACTGTTCCTGACCTGGTGCATCACCAACAACCCGTTTCCAGCCATCCTGATATTTTGCGCAGCCTGCGCCTTGCGCATTCGCCATGCCAAAAAGGGTTGGACCCGGCGCATCCTGCTGCCCTGCTACTGGACCGCCGGCGGGCTTGCACTATACAACCTGCTCATGGCCAAAGAATTAAGCACTCCGCCCTACCCTCTTCTGCTCCTGCCTCCGGCCCAACTGATGCAACTCGGGTGCGTAGCGACGCTGCTGCACACGCCGCAGCGCTGGTCCAGCGCAACGCGGTTGCATTACAGCGAAGTCAACGGCCTGTTCGTGCTGCTGGGCATGCTGTCGCTGTGCATGGCCGGCGCGCTGCCGTACAGTGTGCCGATCATGCCGGAAATCTATTACGCAGCCTTGTTTGGCCTGCTGCTTTTGCTGGCATTTCAACTGCATGCAACGCCGTTTTGGCGCCCCGTAAGCAGGCACGCCTCTGCTGACGCGCGGAGCAGCGCCGAATGGCTGCTCATGCTGGTTGCCTGCGTGGCCATGCTTACGAGCGGCCTGCTGACCCCCAGCGTACTCGCCGTTTCCCATGCGACCATGGCGCTGTTGGCATCGCGTCCGCCAGCCGTAAAAAAATCCGCCGCGAGCAAGACGACCAACCCACAACGCCATACCATGAAGTTGAAGGATTCAGGCCGCGCTCGCGGCGACCCGCGCCAGATGACGCTTTCCGAGAAATACGATATCGACAAAGAACATATCCCGGTCTACTGGCTGCGCCCAAGCGACCCAGGCTGCTTCGCGGAGTTGCGCCGCCAGGGATTATACCTGCGCAACATGACCTACGACACCTTCACGGACTGGTCATGGAGTTCGGATCTCACCCGATCCGCCCGTTTGGCGGATGCGGACGACGGCACCGCCAACCGGGCCGTTGACCTGCGGCCGTTGACCTCGCAATCCGTAGCCTACCAGGTCTACGCGCCGGTCACAGCACCGGTGATTATGCCGGTCATCCCTCAAATCAACCGCCTGGAGACACCGATCGTGCTGCACATCGACTGCTCCGTGTTCATGGCCCCGATCCGGCCGGCCGGTCGACTCTTTTCCTATCGCGCCGTGTCAACGCCGCGCACCTGGCGCCGGGTGGCTCTACTCAACCCGCGCCCTGGCCCGACCGGACGCTATACGCAACTGGAACAGAATTCGCTCATGACAAGGATCGGTCGCCTGGCCCACTCCCATGCCTGGGACGACGAATCGGGCAGCGTCCTGATCGAGCGGCTGCGGTCATACCTGGCGGATAACTTCACCTATTCGACCAGAACCCATAACCCTTTGCGGTTGCACCCTTTGGAGAATTTCCTTTTCAATGAAAAACAGGGCGCCTGCGAGCTGTTTTCTTCCAGCTTCGCGCTGATGCTGCGCACACTCGACATCCCGGCGCGCATCGGCGTAGGCTATACGGGCGGGAATTATGACGCAGCGAGCGGCATCCACACCTTTTACAATGACGAAGCCCATGCCTGGACCGAGGTCCTTTTCGAGGATATCGGCTGGGTCATCGTGGATCCGACGCCGCCCAACCACGCCGCGCATCGACCACCCAGGCAGCGTCCCAGTCGGACCCCCAACCTGAGCCAGGGCCGCGACCTGGCCGGCATGATCCGCACAGCCGACTTGAACCTGAACAAGACGAACAGCGTGAAGCAAGGCATAAAGCTGTTGTGGCTGGCCCCGCTGGCGGTGCTCGTACTGGCAGCCCTGCTGGGCCTGGCATTGTCCTGGCTGAAAAGAACCGGATCGCACTCGGTCCTCGCACCCCAGACTGGCGTCCGCCAAACCATGGAAACATTGCCACCGTTCATGCGTCTGTTTCTACAAGTTTTCGCCCAACAAGGGCTGATCCATAACAGGGGCCAGACCATCGGCGAATACAGCGCTAAGCTGAAAGCCCACGGCCTGCTTCACGACGAATGCGATGACCTGCTCAACTATTTTCACGACATCTGCTACGGCGGCAAGCCGCGCAAAATGCAGCGCGAAAGGCATTACAGTCAGCGCTTACGCAACATGCGCAAAGAACAGCGGCGCAAAAAGGGCAAAAGACGCTGACCCCGGAGATGCACCGAGCCTAATCAGCGCCGAGCAGGCGCACATCGGCTTCGCCGCAAGAACAGGCCGCGACGAAAAGGTGTAGCCCAGTCCGTCGATGTCGGCGCGAACGCGCGCACCCAGGCGTGGCCGCCTGCCCATGAGTGTGTATCTAAAATGTGACGTTCAAGGCCTATATTTTTTGCGCCCGGCCTCTTGACGGACCGGGATCGAGTCGGTTATAAGCAGCGGATTAACAAACAGGATGTTATGCATAAGAAACACGATCTGCTGTTACTGCTTTTACTCGGCGCCCGCGTTCTCCAGGGCATGGACGCTGACGAGCACAAGGTTGTCTGCGCTGCTGTGCGCGATGCCTGCCAAGCGGCGCATGGCGAATTGATGCCGTTGGAAATGGTCGATGAATCCACGCCCATGGGCACCAAGCTTCGCGTATATGTGGAGTATTGCGGTCTGACCCCGCCCACAGGCGTTCAGCATGTACTCGGCTGCGTCACTTCCGGCGTGTATCGGCTTGCCGTACATTTGTATCGCCAACGGGCACCGGCTAAAGGCACAGCCTTGTTCGTGCACGGCTACATGGAACATACCGGCAACGATGCGCCGTTGATCCAGCACCTGCTAACCCACGGCTACCATGTGGCCGCCTATGATCTGCCCGGCCATGGACTCTCTTCCGGGCCGCGCGGCGGAATCGGGGATTTCCGTGAGTACCACGCTGCATTGGAAGACGTCTTGCGGGTTGTCGAGCAGCGCCTGCCCGGCCCCCTGTTTCTGTGCGCCCACAGCACCGGTGCCGTGGGCATCCTGGATATGCTCCAGGCGCACGGCATGCTCGAGGTGCGCGCCGTAGTGCTCTATGCGCCGCTGATCCGCAGCGCGGCCTGGCACGTTTCCAGGGCAGGTCATGCCATAACCCGGCCGTTCTTTAAGGAGATATTCCGGATTCAGCGTAAAGTCACCCATGACCGAGACCGCTACTTTTACCTCAAGCACGGCAATCCTTTGCGCCACAGCGCCGTGCCCTATGCCTGGATCGACGCGTTGTATGCCTGGAACGAAAGCGTCAGTGCCTGGCCGCGTCATGAGGATGTCCACCTGCTGATGCTCCAGGGAACGGGCGACAAGGTGCTGGACTGGAAATACAACACCAGCTTGATCAAGGAGAAGTTTCCCCAGGCCGAGGTTAAACTAATCCCGTGCGCCTGCCACCAGTTGCTGCTGGAAAGCGCTCCATACCGGCGCCAGGTCTATGAAGCGACCACAGATTGGTTTGATCGGTTCTAAGGGCGTGCGCAAAAATAACTGGGCGACTTACCTCCACAAACGGCGAACTTATTTTTGCGCACGTCCTAAACCACCGATAATAACACCGATGAACACTGATCTTTCAACTTTTCTCATCGGTGCTCATCGGTGTTATCGGTGATTGAATTGAAATAACATTTGGTTGCAGCCAGCAGCGGTCGCGCCGTGTCTTTCGAGCTTTATGATGTTTCCTGCACATGCGCAAAACACTCAGTGTTCGTCCATGTGCGCGAGATAAGCACGGTAGGCTTGGCTGGCGCCAGGAATCATGAGAAAAAAGGCGTTCTTCGATGCCGATGCCTCCTCGTTCGCCTCAACGCCGAGTGCGGTTTTGAGCGAAGTGGCAAGCTTGTCTTTTTCCAGTTCAAAGTCGATCTCGTCCATATCGCGGACCGCATCCAGTTTTTGGCCCAGTTTTTCCTGCGCCTGCGTCACCTGGCGCGGGGTGATGCCAGGATGCGCGATTTTGGCAAGGCCCTCGCCGTAGGACAGGATCCCAGAGCGCATGATGGGCCAGAAGTTATCCGGGCAGCGGCGCGCTTTGCGCAGCAGGTCCACGGCCTTTTCGCTGCCGGCCTGCCCGACTCGCGCAGGATTGCGCAAATCCTCGGCCGGCACCAGGCAGCAGGAAAAATCGCCGACGATCGCCTTTTGCGACGTGCTCAGGATTTTTTCGATCTCAGGCGTGACCTGTTTAAGGCGCACCAGGCCCTGCCAACCGAAAACACCCATGGCGTGGGCCGCGTTCATGGCCTCTTGTGTCCGCGGCGATACGGTCATACCCTGATTATCCTTGTGCTTTTGCTTGTATGGGGCGGTATGGCAGGCGATGCAGGCGGTGCTGTGCTTGTTGGGATTGTTGGGATTGTCGCGCAGCCCCTGGCGGACGATCCGGCTCTCCACAGTGCGCGCCTGCAGAACGCGCTGCTCCATATCCCCGGTGATGGTCTCGCCGGCCAGTAGTTTCTGGCGCAACTCCAGGTAAACCGTGCGCACCTCCTGCATATCCGGGTTCAACCGGGTTTTGAAACCGGGCGGCTTGACTGCGCCGCGTTCCACCCGCTCCGCGAGTTGCAGCAGTTTTTCGGTCTGCTCGCGGTTCAGTTGCAAGCCATTGATCACGTTGATGCTCGAGATGTGCAGGATCAGGTAGCCCATCTCGTTCAATTCCCGCTCCCACTGAGCGTCTGTGTATGCCGTGCCCATGCACATCGCGCAAATCGTCCATACCGCAAAAAATCGTTTCATAATACACCTCAAGTTTTTTTGTCCATGCTCACTATAGTATTCGTTCAAAACAGCATAAAGGTTACAGGGAGGTGTCCCCTTACTTTACGCTTGCCAGGTTAAACCTTCTGCTTTAGTTTCCCGTTATGACAACGAATGTACTTTTTTATCCCCTGGTCCTGCTTCCCCTCCTTGCCGCGGCAGAGTTGCCTGAGGGCGGCTTGCCTTTACTCTCCGCGGCTTCCCTGGCCGAGGTTCGCGGTGCTGCCGACGCCCTGTCCCATGGGGCTGGATGGCGGTTGCGCAGCGATGAGGCCGGCCATTTCTGGCGCGTTCAGTGGCTGGCGCCGCTGGATCGTCCCGTGCGCAAGGGGTCACTGCTGGTCGTACGCTTTGCGGCCCGTTGCATCCATTCACAGGACGAAACCGGCGCCGGCTGGATCCAGGTCAATGTCCAGCGTGCGGCAGCTCCGTGGAACAAGTCGATCAACCGCCAGGTCAGTATCACGCCTGAGTGGACCACTTACACCTATGCCGATCTTGCCGATAGCGACTATGCCGTGCGCGAGCTGAACGCTGGATTCGGCGCCGGCGCGGCTATACAGGAGATCGAGGTTCGCGATGTTCAGATATACGATTACGGCGACCGTTTGACCGTCGCGGATATCCCGGTGACCCGCGCCACCTATGCTGGCCGCGAGGCCGATGCTCCGTGGCGTAAGTCGGCGCTTAGGCGTATCCATGCGTTGCGTGGCGGCATATTGCGCCTGCGTATGCTGGATCAGGACGGCGACCCGCTGGCCGACGCCGCTGTCGAAGTGTGCATGCGGCGGCATGCATTCGCGTTCGGCTCCGCGCTCAAGGCCAGTCTGTTGCTGGGGCAGGACGAGACGTCCATGACCTATCGCCGTCAGATTCAAGCCCATTTCAATGCCGGAAGTCTGGAGAATGCTTTCAAATGGCCAGCCTGGGACGGGGAATGGGGCGTGACCCACTACGGTCGCGATGTCGCCCTGCGCGCCGTGCGCTGGGGCGTTGACCAAGGCTTGCACATGCGTGGCCACGTAGTGGTCTGGCCCGGCTGGCACAACCTGCCCCGGACGCTGAAACATCACGCCGACGATCCCGAAGCACTGCGTGCCGCCGTCATAGCCCATATCGACGACATCGCCGTGGCTGCCAAGCCGTGGATCGCCGAATGGGACGTGGTCAACGAGCCGTTTACCAACCATGACCTGATGGATATGCTGGGGCAGGACGTCATAGCTGACTGGTTCCGCCACATGCGACAGCACCTGCCGGACACGCCGCTGGCGCTCAACGAGTGCGGCATCCTCACCACGCCGGTGGACAACGCGCATCAGGCCCACCTGGAAGCCCTGGTGCGGCGATTGATCGAGCAGCAGACGCCCATCGATGTCCTCGGTCTGCAAGGCCATTTCGGTGGACAGCCCACAGGCATTCCACGTATCCTGACGGTCCTCGACCGTTTCGCCGCGCTGGGTTTGCCCATACGCATTACCGAGTTTGACGTGGATACGGATGACGAGGTGCTTCAGGCCGATTTCACCCGCGATTTTTACATGGCCGCTTTCAGCCATCCCTCCGTGATCGGCATTCAGCAGTGGGGCTTCTGGGAAGGCGCCCACTGGCGTCCGCGCGCCGCCATGTTCCGCCGGGATTGGAGCCCCAAGCCCAATGCCGACGCATTCCGTGCCCTGGTACACGACCGCTGGTGCACCCGCGAAATCCTGCGCGCCGACAAACAGGGCAGGGCCGAGTGCTATACCCTATACGGCGAGTACGACCTTAACGTGAGAGCGGGTGCACGCCGGCAAACCTTCCAAATCTGTTTTGCTGACGCGGGGGGCGAGAAGGAGTTGGTGGTGAAAGAATGAGAGGAACGCTTACAAGTAAAGCCGGCGTCTGGAAAATGTTTGATCGCATGGCGCCGCGCTATGACCTGAACAACCGGGTCATCTCGCTCGGTCTTGACCAGAGCTGGCGGCACGCCGCGGCCCGGCGCCTGGTCGATTGCGGTCCCATGGACGTACTGGACGGTGCCACGGGCAGCGGCGACCAGCTTTTCGCCCTGTTCAACCTGGGTATTGACGTGCGGCGCGCCGTGGGCGTTGACCTGGCTGAGAACATGCTCGTCGTGGCCCGCGACAAGGCGCGGCGCCACGGTCTGGACCAGCGTATCGCCTTCCAACACGCAGACCTGCTGGATCTGCCTTTTGCCGCAGCCTCGTTCGATGCCATGACCGTCAGCCTAGGATTGCGCAACGTCACCGACATGAACCAGGCCCTACGCGAAGCAGCACGCATTCTGCGTTCTGACGGCAGGCTGCTCATCCTGGAAACCGGCACGCCAGCCAACCCGCCGATGCGCCTGGCCGGTTGCATCTACACCCGCTTTATTCTGCCTGTGCTGGGTTCGCTGGTCACCGGCATGCCGCGGTCCTACCTTTACCTGCACAAAAGCATGGTTGATTTCCCGCCGGCCGAACAGGTCTGCCAGGCCATGCGCGACGCCGGTTTCAACAACGTGACCGCCACGCCGTTCCTATGGGGTATGGTTTCGCTATATGAGGGCAGAAAAAAATGACAAGCATCAATATCCAATATCCAACACGGAATATCCAGTTCTCGCAGAAGTACTTTCCGCCGCTGTTCACGAAGCCATCGTGCAAGCGGTCGATGACGCAGTTGCATTCTGCGCAAACGAGCTGTGAAGCGTACGTTCGGTGGTGGTTCTCCCCAATCGCTATGGCAAACTCGCCCCGTTTGACGCAATCACATCCTGATACCAAGCATACGAATCCTTCGGTATTCGCTCCTGCGTTTCGTAATCCACGTAGATCAAGCCGAACCGCTTTTCGTACCCCTCCGCCCACTCGAAGTTGTCCAGCAGAGACCAGATGAAATAGCCCTCGACCGGATATCCGTCTTCGATCGCCCGGCGAACCTGTTGTAAGTGCCGGGCCTGGAAATCGATCCGCTGGGGATCGTGAACACCGCCGTCGATCACGGACGGCCAGTCCAGGTTGGCCATACCGTTTTCGGTAATGGTAATCGGCAGGCCATAGCGCTCATGATGAAACCGGATGGCCCAGTAAATGCCATCAGGCGTCATTTCCCAATCAAAGGCTGTTCGCCGGCCCGGCGGCACATTCGCAGGCATTCGTTCCGGTTCGCCGCTTTCGTTCATCCGACCGTGCGCGGCGTGATAGAAATTCAGCGCAAACCAGTCCGGGCGTTGATGAATGATTTCCATGTCGCCCGCGCGGATATCCGGCGCATCCTCGCCGAATCGTTCCATTTCGTCAGCCGGGTACTCGCCCTTGTACAGCGGATCCAGCATCCAGGCATTGCTGGCTATGCCATCAGCCCGCTCACAGGTCAGGATGCGCGCAGCCTCAAGGTCTGCCAGGCTGTCGGTCAGGGGCACACAAACCGGGCCGACGTGCGACATCGATACGCGAGGCGACCTTTTTGCATGCGCCCGAATTGCCTGCGTCGCCCGGCCGTGCGCCATGTGGGTGTCATGCGCACATTGCAGATATTGTTTCACAGGCAGACGGATGCCCGGCGCGTGCTTGCCGTTCCAGTGTCCACCCAGGAATGCAAAAGGCTCCAGTAAAGTTACCCAGTCAGTCACACGATCAGACAACCGCTCCGTCACGATGTGGGCATATTCACCGAACCATGTTGAAATATCGTAGTTCAACCAGCCCCCGCGGGCTTGCAGAGCCCACGGCATATCCCAGTGATACAGACAGCAAAACGGTCGTACCCCGGCCTCCAAAAACGCGTCCACCAGCCGGTCGTAAAAGTCCAGCCCCTTCTCGTTGATGGCGCCCGTGCCCTCTGGCAGTATCCGCGGCCAACTCACGGAGAAACGATGCGCCTTCAAGCCCACTTCCTTCATCAGCGCAGCGTCTTCCCTGTACCGGTGATAAAAATCGCACGCGACATCGCCGGTATGCCCATTGCGGACATTGCCCGGTTTTTTACAGAACACGTCCCATACCGACAGCCCTTTGCCGTCTTCGTAGGCCGCGCCTTCAATTTGAAACGATGCCGTGCTGACACCCCATAAAAAATCCTTTGGAAAACCCATGTTTCTACTCCTGTTTTACAAGCTTTGGTTCATACATACCTTCAAAACGAAATTCGAAACACGCCCTCCAGAGGCGGATTCGTATTTTCATTGGGCAAGAATTCGCGCAATGATGTCCCACTGTTGCTTGGCCGCGGCCACCGGCATGATCGGTTCGGCCGTGCCGTCCAGACAGTCCATGAAATGTTGAATCAGTCCCGTGTTGGGATTGTCCGGGATGCCACTCATGTCCACTTCGATATCCTCCTGGACGATTTTTCCGCTTTCGTTTTCGTGGAAAAACGCCATGGTGTTGCCGCTCCACGGCAGGTAATGCAACTGCAAACCGCCTTGTGTGCCGTGGATGCGGATGAAATTGGGTTCACTACCGTAAGCCCCGCCTCCGCGTTCATAATACAAGTGAACCCCGTTGGCAAACTCGATCAGCGCCGCGCAGTGCTGTTCAATGTGCTCCGGATTCGGGCCGCCGTGCGCCGAACGCAGGCCGTTGACTGCCAGCGACTTGACGTCCTCGATCACGCAATTATCGCCGAGTACGCCCATATCGAAGGACAAATCATACACGCCCCAATCCATGGTCGGGCCGCCGCCGGATTCCGATTTCATCAGTGTCCACGTGGCTTTGGGGTTGTATTCGAGATAGGTGGTCGGCTTCAGTTCCCGGTGATGCACATAATAGATGTCGCCCAGTTTGCCGTCGGCGATCATTTTCTTGACCACATCGTATTTGGGTTGGAGCCTCGTAAACCGGCAGGATGCCTCCAGCATGACCAACTCCGGATGGTTTTCCGCCTCAGCAACGATCTGCTCGGTTTCTTCGTGCGAAATCGCCATGGGTTTTTCCAGAATCACGTGTTTGCCGGCCTGTATCGATTCGAGGAACAGCGGCGCGTGGGTTTTGGGCGGCGAGGCGATGATGACGGCATCGACATCCGGGTCGTTCAGAATGTCCTGGTGATCGGTGGTGCCCTGCGGGATGTCGCAATCCTCCATGACCTTGTCCTTTGTCGCGTCCGTGCGGCTGGCGATCCACTTGACCTCGCCCCGACCGTCTTCGCGCACACTATCGATGTGGACCCGGCCCCACATGCCGGATCCGATGATGCCTACCTGTCTTTTTTTCATACTTTCTCCATCTTCTCCAGGGCTCTTTAAACTATTTCAACCACATGCCTGTCCATCCGTGGAAATTACTTCCGCGTAATACGACAGAACTTCTTCGAGTTGTTTGGCTTTTTCCTCCGCCCAGTAGGTCTTCACTAGATCAACTCCGGAAACACCTTCAACGCATTTCCATACAATACATCCTGTTTTTGCCCGTCATCCAGAAATTCCGCTTCACGGACCAGCTCCACCAGCTCCCCATACCCGTACGTATCCAGCACACTCGGTGCGTCGCTTCCCCAGACAATTTTTTCCGTGCCGATACGTTCGACAGCCCGTTTCATGAGTTCGAGGCTTCGTTCGAACGGCGCCCGATCGTTGAGCAGGATCGGCACGGCCGAACAACCGAAGTATACATTTGGCTTCTTACCCAGCGAAAGCATGTTCGTCCAGCGCGCATGGATATCTTCACGACCGTACTGTTTCTCCAAGATGTATCCCAGATGCTCCAGCACAAAATGCGTTTGCTGGTATTTCGTCGACAGGCGATCGATGGCTTCCACCTGGTAGCCGTTGTTTTCCGGATGCCCCGGATCGATAATCACATGTAGGCCCAGCGATTCCACGGTCTGCCATATCGGTTGCAGACATTCTTCCTCCAACTGCAATCCCGGATGTTGGCTGGACCAGCCGTATTCCTCGCTGAGTTCGAGCTTCAGGATACGTTGGGCCGGAGAGTGAAACGCCTGAATGGTTTCCTTCGCATCCTCGGCGTACGGATCGACCTGGATGGTACCGACGAAACGGTCTGGATGCGCCGCCACCGCATCCCGTACGCGCTCGTTGATGGTGCCGATGGTCGGGTTCTGCAACAACACAGCCTTTTCGATCCCGACGGCATCCATGTCCGCCAGCAATTCATCCGGGCCGTACTCCCGCGAAGGTTCCAAGTGTGCATGTATATCAATAATCATTTTGTATAAAGATCTGTGTTGGCACTGGGGTTGAAAAGACCGGAAGCAATTGTGACGCAACATGCCTTTTAGTGTCGCGGTACAGCGGTGGATGAGCGCACAACTAGTTTGGTCGGAACCTTGTAGAGGTTCTTCTTCTTGCCGGAATCGCGCTTATGGATACGATCCAGCAGCAGCTTCATGGCACGTTGGCCCAGCCTTTCCCCCTGGTAATCGATGGTGGTCAAAGGTGGGTACAGGAATTCGGAGAAGAAATTATCATAGCCCACCACAGACAGACGCTCCGGTATGCGCATCTTTTTCCTTCGGGCCACCTGGTATACGGCCATGGCGATCTGGTCGTTCCAGCCCATGACCGCGGTAGACGGCGACTTCGGCGAGATGGCGTCGTGCAGCGCGGCGGCAATGTGGTTCACCTGCTCGGTGACGGGCAATGTGTAAGACACCATGGCAAGATCGAAAAGCAGACCGCGGCATTCTATACCCAGGCGTTGGCACGCGGCGCAGGCAAAATCGAGACGCTCCATGGATTGCCCAGGTTGATGAAGC
This sequence comes from uncultured Verrucomicrobiota bacterium, assembly GCA_964580325.1. Classification (GTDB taxonomy): domain Bacteria; phylum Verrucomicrobiota; class Kiritimatiellia; order CAYTQP01; family CAZOLK01; genus CAZOLK01. The sequence goes on from CAZOLK010000002.1 coordinate 31,402, forward strand.
GGATGGATATAGGTGACGTCCCGGTGGCCAAGTTCGTGCAAATGCGCGACCGCTTCCTCGATACCTGTGCGCGAGGTGGTGTCCACATGGTCAAAGTTGGCTGACGCAGACGCCTTTTCCCTCCCGTACCCGATTTCCATGAACACGCAGGGGTAATCGATCAGGGCCAGGTTTTCAGGCAGTATATTCCAATCCTGACAGTAAAACAGGGCGCCATCGATCGATCCGCTTTTAAACAGGCGCGCGCCCTCTTCGCAGGTGTCGCTGCCCATGATGTTGATCATCACCCGATACCCTTGTGCATTGGCGGCTTCGACAAGCCCTTCCAGGGTGCGGGACCAGATGTGCTTGGGACTACCCTGCGCGGCAGGCATGAAAAAGGCGATGTTGTTGGACTTACCGGTGACCAGCGAACGGGCAGCCAGGTTCACCTCGTAATTGGCACGCACGGCAAACGCCTTGATCTTGTTGGCCAGCTCATCGCTGATCTTTTTTTCCCTGGCCCGGCCGCCAAGGACGTAACTGACCGTAGATTGGTTAATTCCCATCTGACGAGCGATCTCTTTCTGGGTAACCCGCATGTTTTCACCAATTCTATTTAAACATTCGTATGTGCCATTGAAAATGATTAGCACATAAATATGTGGGGATCAAGCCTGAAATTGAAAAAAATTAGTGTCGATTTATTCAACAATCATCGTAATCCGCTTCCATTGGAATTGTGCTCCTTCTGCAACGCTTATGTCCGGTTTTTGTTTGGCTCCGCCTAATGCGTTGCGCGGCGCCAAACCAAACATGCAGACAGGTTCAATCCAGGCAATGGACGAACAGTCCTGAGCAGAGCTTGGGCTCGAACCAAGTGCTTTTGGGCGGCATGACTTTTCCTGCGTCGGCCACAGACATCAGGTCCTCCACCGCCACCGGATGCATGGAAAAGGCTACGGCGAATTCGCCGCTGTTGACCGCGCTTTCCAGCGCTTCGGTTCCCTTGATGCCGCCGACAAACGTGATCCGCTCGCTGCAGCGCGGATCTTCGATATCCAGCATCGGTCCCAGCACACGGTCCTGCAACATAGCGATGTCCAGCCCGTTCACCGGATCGTTCGACGGCGTCTGTTTCCAGGTCAGGCGGTGCCATTGGCCGCCCAGGTACATGTGGACGCAATGCCGATGTTCAGGAGTGCCCGATTCGACCGGATCCATGTAGCAGCGTTCGCCAAGCGTCTCCAGAAACTGGTCGGGTGTTCGGTCGCACAGGTCGCGGACGCAACGGTTGTAGGCCAAGATGCGCAGTTGGCCGGCGGGAAACAGGACGGCCAGGAACCAGTTGTAGGTCTCCTGCCCCGTGTGATTGGGATTGCTCACCCGACGCAGCGCCGCTACCCGCGACGCAGCCGCGGAACGGTGATGACCATCCGCGACATAGGCGCAGGGGATGCGCGCAAATGCATCGACGTAGGGCTGCGTATCCGCGACATGCCAGGCGCGATGCACAACGCCGCCCGGTGAAGTGCATTCCAGCAGCGGCGCGCTGTTGTTCCGCACGTTCGCGACAAGGCTTTCCACAACAACGTTGTCACGATAGGTCAGAAATACCGGGCCCGGATGCGCACTCAACGTGTCGATGTAGCGGGTGCGATCATCCTCGGTGTGTTTGCGTGTTTTCTCATGTTTCTTGATCACGTCCTGGTCATAATCTTCGGCATGGCAGCAGGTCACCAGGCCAGTCTGGGTGTGCGCACCCATGGTCTGGCTGTAGATGTACAGGCTGGGCCGGCTTTCCTGTACCAAGTAGCCTTCGCGCCGGAACCGCAGCAGATTTTCCGCGCCGCGCGCATACACTTCATCCGCATAGGCAGGCGTGCCTTCCGGCAGATCGATCTCGGCACGGGTTACATGCAGAAAATTACGCGGTTCATCCGCGGCCAGCGCACGCGCCTCTTCCGTGGTGACCACGTCGTAGGGCGGGCAAGCCGTGCTTGCGGCATGGGCCGGTTCGGGACGCCAGGCTTTAAAGGGTTTGATTTGCATGATTTCGACTCCTTAATCCTTACTAATTATGAATCCTCAGTTCCTGTAAAATGGGTTGTCCGCGACCGGTTCAACGGGCCTGGTCGCCGACGCTGGTGAACCGGTTTACTTATCCGCGAAGCGCCTGCCAGACTTTTTCCGGCAAGAACGGGCTGGTGCGCAACCGTATGCCGCAGGCATTGTACACGGCATTGGCTATGGCCGGCATTGGGCCATTGATGCAGATTTCCGAAACGCTCTTGGCGCCGTATGGACCGGTTTCCTCGTAACTCGGCGCCAGGATCGTGACCAGTTCAGGCATATCCCGCAGCGAATAGATGGGATAATGCAGCAGTGACGGGTTGAGCACGGCGCCGCGTTCGTCAAAACGCATTTCTTCGGTCAGCGCATAGGTTATCCCGTTCAGCACGCCGCCCTCGGTCTGGCCTTCCGCCAGTTTCGGGTTGATCGCGGTGCCGCAGTCCACCGCAGCCACGTATTTCAGCACCTTGATCCGTCCCGTCAGCATGTCCACCTCGATCAGCGCGAAGTGCGCCGAAAACGGCGGCGGCGATTTATGGGTGATGTGCGAGGCCATGTCGCCGATCTGAAACTGGTCTTTGGCATACAACGTGTGCAGAGCCACCTCGGCCAGAGTTACGCTGCGGTTGCCGTCCGTATGGATTGCGCGCCCATCGCTGAGCTGCAACTCGTTTTCATCGCAATCCAGCATCCGGGCGGCCACGCGCCGGATCTGGCGATTGACCTTGGCCGCTGCATTGTATACGGCGCCGCCGGAAAGGTAGGTAGTGCTCGAAGCATAGGCGCCTACGTCGAACGGCGTCATGTCCGTATCCGAAGAATAAACAATGATGTGATCCACCGGCACGCCCAAGGTTTCGGCGGCGATCTGGGCCATAACCGTATCGCTGCCCGTACCCAAGTCCGTGGCGCCCAGCAGCAGGTTGAACGAGCCGTCCTCGTTCATCTTGATCGAGGCCGCGCCCATATCCACCTCGGGAATGCTCGATCCCTGCATCAGGCAGGCCATGCCCATGCCTCGGCGATAGCGGCCAGTTTTTTGCGCCGGATCGCCGCGCTGATCCCAACCGATGACTGCCGCCCCCTGGTTGACGCAGGCTTCCAACTGGCAACTGCCGATGGTCTGCTCCACGCCTTTTTTACCTTCGCCCAGCGCCTCGAACACTGGCGACGATTCGCCGGCGCGAATGCTGTGGCGCAGCCGGAACGCGAGGGGGTCCATGCCCGCGCTCTCGGCCAACTCATCCATCAGGCATTCCATGGCGAAATAAGCCTGGGTTGCGCCGTACCCGCGATAGGCGCCGCCCACGGGCAGGTTGGTATAGACCGCGACGCCCTCGAAGTGGATGTTTTCGGCCCTGTACAGCGGCAGCACCTTGCTGCCGCAGTTGCTGACCACGGTCAGCGCGTGGGAACCGTAGGCGCCGGTGTTGGAAATCACGTCCATGCCCATGGCTTTGATGGTGCCGGTCGCGTCAATGCCGGCACGCATGCGGATGCGCTGCGGATGGCGGGTGCGGCTGCTGATGAATTCTTCGCTACGCGTATATTCCCAAAGCACGGGCCGTCCGGTACGTAGCGCGAACAGCGCGACCACGTCCTCGAGCAAAATCTCTTGCTTTACACCGAAACCGCCGCCGATACGCGGTTTGATCACCCGGATCCGGCGCACGGGTATCTGTAAGGTCGCGGCCACGATGCGGCGCACATGAAACGGCACCTGGGTGCTGGTGGTGATGACCAGACGTCCGCCCGGATCAATGGCCGCCATGGATACATGAGGTTCCATAGGCGCATGTTGGACATAGTGGGTTTCATAGGTCAGGTCCAGTGTTTTGTCGCTTGCGGTCAAGGCCTGGTCCAGGTCGCCGACCCGCATACCGACACGCGCGGCCATGTTACGCGCCGGTTCATAGGGCGTGGGTATGGGCATGTGCGCTTCCGGTTCGTCGTGGATCACCGGCGCACCTTCGGCCAGCGCCTGGTCCATGCTCAACACAGCCGGCAGCGGTTCGTAAGTGACGTCCAGCGCTTCCACGGCACATTGGGCCTGCTCGGTGGTTTCCGCGGCCACGGCCACAACCCGGTCGCCGACGAAACGGACCTTGCTGTCGAACATAAAGGTATCGTAGGGCGACGGTTCCGGATAGCCCTGTCCCGCAGTGGTATGCACGACGCGTGGCACATTGCCGTGGTGCAGGATCGCGACCACGCCGGGCATGGTTTCCGCGCGGCTGGTGTCGATTTGCTTAATCAACGCATGGGCCTGGGTGCTCCAGAGCATCTTGACATGCAAGGCATGGGCCGGCGCGAAATCGGCGACATAAGAAGCGCGGCCCTGAGCCAGTTGGCGCGCGTCTATTTTGGGCACGGAATGCTGTACGACCTTGAAAGGCGGATGGTTCATGGTTGCTGCTCCTTCTGTTGGCCGGCTA
>CAZOLK010000002.1:35898-42031 GCA_964580325.1 uncultured Verrucomicrobiota bacterium
TCAACATGCGTGCGCCCGGTATGACGCTGCACAAGATGCCGTCCATATGCTGCCTGATCTCGGCGTCGCTGGGCGAGGGGGACCGATCAAACAGGGCCTTGGCCGATAAGACCATACCCGGAATGCAATACCCGCATTGCACGGCGCCTTCATCGATCAAGGCCTGCTGGATCGGATGCACGTCCTCGCCCTGCCCCAGGCCTTCGATGGTCCAGACGTCACGTTCCGCGGCTTGAAAGGCGAAGAGCAGACAAGCGTAAACAGCCTTGCCGTCCAGCAGCACAGTACAGGAACCGCACGTGCCCTCGCCGCAACCGAACTTGGCGCCGACAAAACCGTTGCGCCGCAACAGGTCAAGCAGTTTTTCATCCGGATCGGCCTCAAATGTCGTCGGCCGCCCATTAAGAATAAAATTCAACGTATTCTTCATACTTACATCAACCTTTCGCATCGGCCAGGGCTTGTTGGACCACGTCTCTCAGGATGACGCCGCTGAGATGGCGCAGGTATTCCGCGCCCATGCCATCGTGTACGCGCATCTTCAATGCGGCTAGCGCGTTGTTCAGCACATCGTCATCGAGTTCGTCAATGGATGCCGAACCGGTCAGCGCGTTTTCCAGTTCGATCAAACGCTTGGGAAACGGCAACGCATTGCCCAGGGTCAGCCGGATGTTCGCTATACGTTCGTCGGCCAGGCGCAACCGGCAAGCTGCGGTTACCCGGCCGAACGACTGGCTGGCCAGCTTTTCTTTATGATAGCCGAATCCCTCAGGCGCAATGATGCGGGGCACCTCGACAACGGTCAGCAGCGTGCCGGGCGCAAGGTGACGGAAAGGCTGCTTGCTGAAAAATGTGTCCGCATCCATTTTACACACAGGTGCGTTACGGCGCTCGATGTGCATGAACGCGTTCAAAGCAAGCAAGGCCACCGGAAAATCGGACCAGGGGAAGATGCGGACGATGTTGCCGCCCAGCGTCGATACATTGCGTATTTGTTGGGTGGCCAATTCGCGGGCCACCTGGTCCAGGACCCAGCCGGGCGCCTGGAAGGCCTGGCATTGGGCAATGGTTGTTGTCGCGCCCACGAAAAAGCCGGACAGTTTGTCGCGGATGCTGTTCAGCCCCAGCCGCGTGCAGTCAACCACGTCGCGGGCCTTGCGGTCGGACAGAAAATGGAACGACGTAGCGCCGGCCAGAGGACAACCGTGTTCGCCCAACTTCTCGAGTCTGGTCAAGGCGTCATCGAGCGATTCAGTTTTTGCATACGATGCTATTTTCATTTTGTCTGGGTTATGCCTTTTTATGGGTTGAAAAGGTTTAGCCAAAAACATATCAGCATGGGGGCCTGGGATAAATAAAAAAATTGACTAATATACGGTGATTCTTTACTTGTGATTCGGGCCTGGGATCCTGTATAGTAGTCAAACTTTGCACGCTGAATGGTTTGGGAGATGGTTAACGGTATGGATATGGATGACGAAGACGATAAGCTTGATCGTACACGGGAAATAGGTTTATTCGATCTGGATTACGCCACCAAACGTATATTTGAATTGTACCAGCCGAGCCTGGTGCAATATTCTGGCGCCATGATCGGTAAACGCTACGACATCGCGACCGTTGATTTCATCATTGGCCGTGAGCGCAGTTGCGATGCCATCATCAAAGACGAATCCAAGACCGTTTCGCGGCGTCATGCCGAGATCACCAAGCGTGATGACGGCTATTACATCACGGATTTGAACAGTTTCAACGGCACCTGGGTCAACCGCGAGCGCATCAAGGAAGTCAAGCTGAAAGACGGCGACCTGATCAAAGTGGGTTCCGTGATTACGTTGAAATTCCTGTTTTCAGGCGGAAGCGCAGAAAAGGAGTTTCTGGACGAGATTTACAAGCGCGCCACCATCGATGCGCTGACCCAGATTTTCAATAAAAAATACTTCCTCGAAAACCTGGAAATGGAAATCAAGAACGCCAAGACTGGCAACGGTCAGTTGTGCCTGGTCATGTTCGATATCGACTACTTCAAGAACATCAACGATACCCACGGTCATCAAGCCGGTGACTACGTGTTGCGCACTTTGTGCGACATCACCAAGAACGTTATACGTGCTGACGACATCTTTGCTCGTTATGGCGGGGAAGAGTTCGTGATACTGTTCATCGACACCTCGCGCGATAACATTTTCCGCCAGGCCGAACGCATTCGTAAAACCGTGGAAACCTATATGTTCTTATATGACAACGAGGATATCCCGGTTACGATCAGTCTGGGCGTATCCTGGCTGGAATCCAACATGGACAGCAAGGAATTGATCCGCATTGCCGACGAGAAATTGTACTATTCCAAGGCCACCGGACGAAATAAGGTCACGATTTAGGGTTAGGTGTTCGGCACGGTACTTCAAAGTCAGGTGTTCGGCAGCTATCCGAACACCCAACTGGCGACTTTTTTTTACTTCACGGCATAATACGCGGCAAAGCAGGCGTTTTTATGCAGCACTTCTTTCCGGCTGAAGCCGACTTCATCGACTATGTCGAGTTGGAACGACAATGATCGTGGGCTGAATTCGATCGACTGCATCAGAATGTCACGGCGATAGTCTTCGTCATGGATGCAGGTGAGATGCTGGTTCCAACGCTCCATCTGCAACTGGTCGACGCCGGGATGGTCGTGACTGACCAGGTCGGCGACCAGCATCACGCCACCCGGCCTGAGCCAGTCATGGATATGCTGGAACATGGTGCGCCAATCATGGAACTCGCGCAAACAGTGCAACGACATGGCCGCGACAACAACGTCGTATTGTGTTTTGGCCAGGTTGACTTCACGCATGTCGACCTGGATGATGTCAACGCAACCGTCCGTACGTTTGATCACACGGCGCAATGCCTCTTCGAGCATGTGCAGGTTTACATCGAGCAGTGTGCAGTCCGCGTCATGAAATTTTTCCAACATCTTAATCGTGTAATTGCCTGCGCCACAGCCCAGGTCAAGGATCTTTTGTGCGCCAGGGACCAGCGCCGCGGCCGTGGCCGGCACCATGTCGAGCAATAAACGTGCATCCATGGCTGCACGCGAGCCTGTTGTGCCGTCGTTGAAACGGACGACGTCGTCAAACCGTTGAACCGTCATTGTATGTCCATTAGTTATAGGTATTGCATTCATACTCGCCCTTTCTCCTTCGTTCTTCCGCTTTGGCGGAAATGTTCGTGTTTTCCATGAAGTCCAAACCGATTTTGGCGATCAAACTTTTAATGTAGTCGAGATGCGGACAGGAAGGTCCGTGATAACTTTCCAGCGTGATGCAACTGGAAAGCTGGACCACGATCCGGTCCCTGGTCATGCCTTCCCGTTTCTTGATCTTTGTCACCAGGTTGCTCAACTTGCGGTGCAACGTCCGACCGCAGCATCCGCCGCAGGTCAGGTTGAGGTGGCGCAAGGTTCGCTCCCTGGAATAGGCGGCAAATCCGCCCGTGCGTTCGGTCAACGCCTTTTCGCAGCCATAACCGGAGCAACGTTGCTTGACCAGATGGCATTGTACAATGACTACATACTCTTTTTTGTTCAGTTCGATCATCTTGTTTCAGTTCCTGCTTTCTTTTCCTGCACCTTGTACTGTCGCCAGAAAACAAAAAAACCTTCCGGTCGGCCGGAAGGTTTGCATCGTTTTCGGGATTGCGTTTCAGGTTATCCTGCGGTGGAATCCCCCCTTCCGGCACTGGGTTGAATAATTCGGCATAGTTCCACAACCCCGTGTACCATGGAGGCACAGGCTTTCACTGCGGCGGCTTTCACTATGTCAACTTTATTCATATCGCATTCTTCACCTTTTTCTCGGACCTTAGCCGAATATGCTTGAATTTATCGGTTCCAATCTGTTTGTCAAAATAAAAAATGAAAAAAAGTGTTGTCATCGTGTTACCAGGCTTAATGAAGGTAAATACTTACGGCGCCTCGCCGCGGCGCTGGCGTATCACGGCCATTCTGATCGTGTATCCCAATCTTTGTCCCAATCTTTGTCGCGAGCTTTGTCGCGAGCTTTGTCGCGAGCTTTGTCCCAATCTTTATCCCAATCTTTGCCAATCTCATCGTACTCGGCAAAGCTCACGGCAAAGCTCCGATCTTGGTCTTGCACTGCCTCAATCGTTGGTGGCCGTTGTGGCCCTGTGGTCCGACGAGATGGCAACGTGATCAAGGAGAGCATTTCAGCATTTTCAAATTTTTTGCGCCACAAGCATAACAACCTTGTAGATAACGAGTTAGAATGCTTCCTCATGGCCGCATAGTTTTCGTTTTTTATATTGCACCCAGCAAGACGTTTGATGGAGTCAAACCCCAAGGGAGAAAGGATGACGCTTCGAAATCATTGCTTGAACGTTTCGAGCACATCCACAATCAGCGGCCTTGCGCGCGGCGTGGCGCCGGGCAGGGCCTGGCGGAGGGTGTCCCCGGTTGCCGCGCCCAGCTTTTTCAACGCTTCTGCCGCGGTGTGGCGCACAGTGAAAACCGGCTCATCGAGCATCTTGACCAGGTTGGACGCGACCATAGGATCGCCCACATCTTTCAGGGCGTTGACAGCCAGGATGCGGCGGCGCTCCTTTTCGTGGTCCAGTGCGGCAACCATGGCCGGAATCGCGTTGGTGACCTGCCATTTGCCCAACGTGCGCAGGGCCGGACCTGCGGTTTTATGGTTTTCCAGCAGGGGCATGAGTCTGGCCGCATGCTCCGGGCACGTGAAGTAACCCAGCAAATAGGCGGCCATCCGGACGATGTCCGGGTGTTCCGCGTCCAACGCCTGGATCAGGATCGGCACCGCCTCGTCTTTGTCCAGTCGGCGGACCAACTCACGAGCTGTAAGAACGATCCACAGGTTTTCCAGATGGCAGTGGTTTATCAACCAGTGCAGGGCATCGGTGCCGCGGGCCTGCAATTCGCGCCGGGCCAGCGCTTTTTTCGTGCGCCGCGCTTCGGTGTTGCCGTAGCGCGAGATGGCGCTAATCAGCGTCTCGTAGCCGGCGTCGCGCCAGCGGTTGGTCGCTGGTTCGTCGGTTGCGCGTTCCGTGGCAGGCGGCGCCAGGTCGTAGACCACGCCGTAGAACGGACGCAAGGTCGGTGCGCCATTGGTGGCAGCGCAACTGTAGCTGTCGCGCCCGTCCAAATCGAGCAGCAGACTCAGGCTGCCGTATTCGCGCTCACCGCCCGGGTCGCCAATGCCCTGGACCGTGTCCAGGCGTATGCCGAAATAGGCGTCGTTGCCGGTCGCGTCGACCAGCACGCCCACGCTGTTGTTCATGCCGCGGCCCTGGGAAAAGTGGTCGGCCGTATAAACATCGTGCCCCGCATGATCGACCAGCAGACCCAGCGCGTAATCGTGGGCGCAGCCCTGGGATAGGCTCCAGCCGGTGTAGTGGTCGTGCCCAGCGCGGTCCCAGAGCAGGCCGGAGCTGAGATGGATGCCCGATCCCTGACCGTATTCACGCAGGTTATAGGTGTCGTGGCCGTCCAGGTCCAGCAGCATACCGATCGCGTACCAGTAGCTGACGCCCTGGCCGTAGACATCGGCCTGGTAAACGTCGTTGCCCTCTCTATCGACCAGCGCGGCCAGGCCGCCGCCGGCATGGGGGCGCATGCCAATGGCAAAGCCCTGGGCCATGGACAGGTAATGCTCCGGATGGCGTTCATGATCGCGCTCGCGGCCGCCGGCGATGTAGCGGTCTGTACCGTGATCGTCGATCAGCAATCCCAGTGCGCGCAATCCGGCAAAGGCCTGCCCCTCTAGGCCGACCTGGTAGATGTCGTCGCCGTTGATGTCGCGCAGTATGCCCAGGCCGACACAGGCCGCACCTTGAGCCAGGGCGCCTGCCGTGTACAGGTCATGGCCACCGCGGTCTTCAAGCCAGGCGCAGCCGTAGAGCCCCGCACCCTGGCCCGCGTAGTCGGCGCGGTACAGATCGTCGCCGGCCGCGTCCAGGATCAGGCAGGCGCCCCACAGAGCCGCGCCTGGACCGAGCAGGCCCTTGCCCAAATACAAGTCGTCGCCGGCCAGGTCGAGAAGCTGAGAGACCAGACGGCGCACTTGGCCGATGCGGGGGTGCGCGTGTCGCTGTTCATCGACGCCGACGAGGCGCA
>CAZOLK010000002.1:42041-47034 GCA_964580325.1 uncultured Verrucomicrobiota bacterium
GCACGTAGGGATCCCACAGCTCCTCGCTCAACACGCCGGCCAGGTCGAGAATGCAGGCAAGCGGCTGATCAAGCAGCCCGTTGGCGCTGCCGGCCCGACCGTGGTAGCGGTCGTTGCCGCCCGGTTCAAGGATCAACAGCGCCGGTTCCTCGTACAGGTCATCGTTCAACGTGCCGATCACGATGGCGCCCAGGGCGGTTTCCCGGCGCAGCGGTTGCTTGGGCCAGCGTATAGCCATATCCTGCCCATCCGCGGCAGCGTTCAGGTCGCGTTGAAGCTGCTCCAGCATACGGTGCATCGCACGACTGCGCAACAGCGGCGTGAAGTCGAGGAGCTGCACGCTGTCGACGTAGTTGGAAGCTGCCGCGCTGTTGTCGAGCTGCAAACCCTCGGTCACCACGCGTGCGATGTGCTGCGAGGCTATACCCGCGGCACGCATGGCCGCCCGTGTCGCGGCACGGTCTTCGGCATTGAACACGTCGCAGAAGAGATGGGCGCTCATGTATGCGCGCTGTGGCCGCGGAACACGTTCGTACTGCCGACGCCAAACCTCGTTGACCGGCTGCATACCGGTGAAAAAGCGCTTGAGACAGCGATCCAGTATAGGGTCACCGAAACTGCCGCATCCCACGTAATCGAGCCGCGTCACGCCTGCCGGGGCATACGCGAGTTCAAGGAATTGGGGCAGGCAGGCCCATAACGCATCCGCGCGCTCCTGTTCGACGGCGTTGAGCAACTGTTCGGCCGTGCCGGTCAACGCATAGGGATCGTTGAGGCAGCGTCGCGCACGTTCGGTGACCAGCCGGGATTCGACTAGATCCTTCTGAAAAGCGAAATCAGCCTCGGTCATATGCCATTGCTCCAGCGCCGCGCATATTTGTTCGCGGATTGCGGCGGTTGCGATACGATCCGCGGCATTGGTTTGCGCGGTATAGCCCTGCGTTAGGGACAGTGCCCAAATCAGCAGCCCGATCCAGCGGTATGAAACTCTTGAAGCTCTTGTTTTATATAAAAAAACGTGCATCGCGTTTTCTCCTTAAGAAAGTGAAAGCGCATTGTACATCAAATAGCGTTGGGGGGCATGTTAAAAGATTGTTTTTCGACAAACCGGGTGCTAGGCTTGATCGCTTATGAACGTGGCATTCATTAAAAAAAAATACGTACCGTTCGGTGGCGGTGAAGGGTATCTGGACCGTTTACTGCATGCATGCCGGGATAAGCGTCATAACGTACACCTGATAACGATGTCCTGGCCGGGCGAGACGTTGCCTGACGTGGAAATCCGGCGTGTTCCGGGACGTCCACACCCGTGCATCAATACCAACCGCTGGTTTGCGCGCGAGGTGGCGCGCATCGTAAACCGGAGCGCTTTTGACCTGGTCCTGAGCCTGGAAAGGACTGCATGCCAGGATGTCTGGCGTGCCGGCGAGGGCGTACATCGCGTCTGGCTGGATCGGCGCAAACTATTTGACCACCTGCTCAACCGGATCTGGTGCGAAATATCGCCGCGTCAGCGCGCACTGCTCGAGCTGGAAGCGCACTGCATCCGGCATACACCTTGCATCATCGCCAATTCCCGCATGGTCAAACACGATATCGAGACCGTCTACGCCAGGGTTCATGGCCGGATCGAAGTGGTCTACAACGGCGTGGATCCCAGGCGTTATTCGCTGGAGCAGCGCAGCCAAAACCGCGGCGAATTACGCGCCACGCTGTACGACGAATTGCCATGCGGGCGCGCGAAGAAACTGCTCCTGTTCGTGGGCAGCGGATTTGTGCGCAAAGGGTTGAACGAAGCTTTGCGCGCCCTGTGCCGTCTGCCCGATTGCGCCCTGATCGTGTTGGGTCGCGACCGGTCGAGGTCCTGGCAGCGCAAAGCCGCGCACTTAGGTTTGAGCGATCGCGTACTGTTCAAATCGCCGCGCAGCGATCTGCGGCCCTGGTACCAGGCCGCGGACCTGACTCTGCTGCCGTCCTGGTTCGATTCGTTCGCGCTGGTGGGGTTGGAGTCCCTGTTCTGCGGCACACCGCTGCTGACCACCCGTTTTGCCGGCATCCACGAACTGATCCGCAAAAATGAAAACGGGGCTTGCATCGAGAAACCATCGGACATAGACGCCATGATCCAGGCCGTTGAAACGCTGCTGGCGCAAAGAGCGGCGCCCGAAGCCATAGCCGCCAGCGTCAACGAGTACACCATGGAATCCAATTGCCGTAAGACCATGGATGTGCTCCAGAACGAGCTCCAGAACGAATATTGAATCCCGCATCAATCCGCTTGTCACGCTACCCGAGCTTTGCTATATTTTTTTTCGATTTTTAGACAGAAATTTTGTAACTTGTTGAAATAGAAAAGGAAAAGGAATATGACCCTGGATCCTTTGACGCCTTACGGCAATCGGCCCATGGTGACGCCGATTGTAAACGCAGTGAATTATGAGTACTCGTCCTTTGAGGTGCTGCGCCAGATTACAGACGGCGAGATCGAGGGGTATACCTATCATCGCGACGACAACCCCACGGTGCGTGAAGTAGAACGCAGGATCGCCGCCCTGGAAGCAGCCGACGATTGCATTGTCTGCACTTCGGGCATGGCAGCCTGCGTCATGATCTACCTGACCTATCTCAAGGCCGGCGACCATCTGATCCTTTTCCACGATGTGTATGGCGCCCATTTTAAAGTCTCGCTGATCCTGGAAAAGATGGGCATTGAAATCACTTGGCTCGACGCTCAGGCCGTGGCCGGCATGGCTGAGGCGATCAAACCCAACACGCGCATGATTTTTCTCGAGACGCCTACCAATCCGCTGTGCAAGGTCATCGATATCGTCGCTGCCCGACGTATGGCCGACCAGGTCGGCGCCCTGCTGGTGGTGGACAACACGTTTGCCACACCCTATCACCAACAACCTTTGAAGCTGGGCGCGGACATGGTCGTGCACAGCGCCACCAAAGCTTTGGGCGGTCACAACGACCTGATGGCCGGCGCCATTGCCTGTAATAAAGAGTTATACGAGGATCTGTGGTTTACCCGCCAGGCCATCGGCACCACGCTGGACGCATATTCCGCCTTCATGCTCGAGCGTGGCTTGAAATCTTTTGAGTTGCGCGCGGAAAAGATGGCCCAGAACGCCATGATTATGGCGCTGTTTCTGTATAAGCACGAGAAGGTCCACAACCTGTATTACCCCGGCTTGAAAAACCATGCAGGCTACGATGTGGCCAGCAAGCAGATGTTCAATGGCTTTGGAGGGCTGTTATCGTTTGAAGTGGGCCAAGACATCGAAGATGCCAAGAAATTCATCAATTCGTTGAACACCATTTATCACGCAGTCAGCCTGGGCGCCACCGAGACGTTGATCTGCATCCCGTTCCTGACCACCATGCTCTACCTGCCGGAAGAACGGCGTCTGGGATTCGGCGTAGAGAAAAATACAGTACGCCTGTCCGCAGGCATAGAACAACCCGCGGACCTGATCGCGGACCTGGAGCAAGCACTTGCCGCGGTTTAGAAATTTCGGTCAACGACCTGGAAGTCGAACATGCCCACGCAGATGAAGTCCGCGCCACTGTCCAATGCATAGGCAAATCCTTCTCGCGGCGGAATGGCACCGGCAACGAGCCCTTTGAAAGCGATCCAGGACTGTTCCAGTTTCTTCATGAAGTCGTTGGTCGCCTGGGGTTTCATGCACCACATGTTATCGTGCAACGGGATGCCGAACGTCGGCCGCTCGCGACAAGGTTTGCGACAAGGTTCGCGACAAAGATTGGGACAAGGTTGGGACAAGGTTCGCTGCCGGCTGCTGAACCCATGCAGGTCGTCGAAAGCGAATGGTTTGTATTCAAGGTGACCAGGGGCATAAAGAACGCCGTCAGGCTGGTCGATGCCAATGTGGCGCTGTGGGATTTGTACGGTCGCCCGGTGCGCAAGCCTTCGGACCCCAAATCAGGGTATGTGCGGCTGGTATATGAAATGCCCGGCATAGGCCTGGAACCGAACTGGGACTGGATTCGCCAACATACGGAAAAATGAAGTTCGGCTGTGTCGATTCCATTGTCACAAATCCTTGATGCGTCTGAAATAAGCGTCGACGATGCGGTTTTCTTCGGCGCTTAGTTTGCGGCGCACATCGTCGTAGTTGCGCATGATGCGTTCCATTTCCGATGGTGGTAATTTGGCGCTCTGGCGCTTGTTGTCACGCACCAGATCTTTGACAAAGCCAGTCTCGATGTCTTCATCAGCCACGTTGGCTTCACGCTCCGGCTCCCAGTCCCATTCCTGAGCGTCTTCCATCTCGGGCATGACGCGCTTTTTCTGCGGCTCATCGAATGGAGCGTTGGCGTCATGTCCGCTCACCATTTCGACGGATGATGTCATGGAATGATAATCCGCTTTTTCAGCTTCTAATTCGGGTTTGTCCATTGAACCTTCACCCTCGGCATCCATACCTGCACCTTTACCACCATGACTGGCCTGGGTGTTCGATGCCGCTGCTTGTGAAGATGGTGTTTGCGTTTCCGAGTTTTCGCTGGATTTTTGTGATGCACTCTGGCCTTGTTGACCTTGCTGGCCTTGTTGACCTTGCTGGCCTTGCTGACCCTGCTGACCTTGCTGACCTTGCTGGCCTTGTTGGCCTTGCTGGCCTTGCTGGCCTTGCTGACCCTGCTGACCTTGCTGGCCTTGCTGGCCTTGTTGGCCTTGCTGGCCTTGCTGACCTTGCTGGCCTTGCTGGCCTTGCTGGCCCTGCTGACCTTGCTGACCTTGTTGGCCTTGCTGGCCTTGCTGACCTTGCTGGCCTTGCTGACCCTGCTGACCTTGCTGGCCTTGCTGGCCCTGCTGGCCCTGCTGGCCTTGCTGGCCTTGCTGACCTTGCTGGCCTTGCTGGCCTTGTTGGCCTTGTTGGCCTTGTTGACCTTGCTGGCCTTGCTGACCCTGCTGGCCTTGCTGGCCTTGCTGGCCTTGCTGGCCTTGCTGGCCTTGCTGGCCTTGCTG
>CAZOLK010000002.1:47134-80895 GCA_964580325.1 uncultured Verrucomicrobiota bacterium
GGCCTTGCTGGCCTTGCTGGCCTTGCTGGCCTTGCTGGCCTTGCTGGCCTTGCTGGCCCTCCTGGTTCTGGCCTTCCTGCCCCTGATCGGCCTGTTCGCCGCCGGGTTCCTGGTTGTGCTCCCCAGGATCGGCATTGGCCGCTTGTTCTTTTTGATTATTCTCCTGCTCCTGCTCTTCGAGCATGTCCAGCATCGCCTGTTCCAGGCTTTTATCCTTATGTTCGTCACTGGATTCGTTTTGCTGGTGTGAGGTTTGCTCATCCATGTCCTGCCAGAATTCTTCGTCGTCAGCCATGTCCTGTTCCGAAGGCTGATCGTTTTGAGGCAGGAGCAGGTGAAAAATATCGGAGTAGCCGATTTTCCCACCGCTATCCACGGCAGCCAGGCGTAGTCCAACGATCGGTCCCGCTGTTTCCAGCTTTTTCAGCGGGAAATCCAGGGCCAGCACGCACGATGTACCCGCTCCTTGCAATTCCGTCACGTCCTCGGCATGATCCATCCTGTTGAAATCCGTGTAAAGCAGGTAAGCGCGCGCCACTTCGCGATCATCTTTCAGTTGTGCCGCGATATGCAGGTCATCGACGAATTCCGACACGGACAGATCGTCAAGAGGTTGGATCAGCGTAACAGACGGCGGATGGTTGGGGATGGGCTCGATCTTGTATGGGCCAACGGATTGCACTTCGCCCAAAGGATATTGCCAAAAAAGCCAGCAGGTATCTTCCTGGCCCATGGTACAGTCGCCTTGCCACAGTTCATCCGTTTCCACCAGTGGCACAGGCCCTTGCCGGTCGCCGTACAATCCCCAGTTCAGCAGAGGGCAATCCGCTTTGCTTACCTTAAAGCGCAGGATTGCACTTTCCGGCACGCGCCAAATGTCGCCGATATCGACGGTCAGATTGGTTTCGCCGCCGTTGCGATCGATACACATTACTTGTTCAAAACGAACCGGTTGGCGTGGAAAAAGCCGCAACTCGATACCTGGCGTCAGAATATGTTCGGCCTTGAGGAACAGGGTGAAGCGTGAAGACATAGCCGGCATGGCGTTGGTGAAGATGTTTGCGTCCACGCGTTGCAAAAGCACCACTTTTTTCAGGGTATCAGCCTTGAGAATAGCGTATACGCGTCCTTTTACAGGACGACTGAACGTCACCTGCAGGGGCCACAACTGATCTTCGGGAACCCAGGGCTGTTCCGGCACGATCTGTTCGATACGCAGGGGACGCCGGTCCTCGTAACGCCCCAGTAGACTGCGCAGGTAATCGTTCCATGAGCTGAAAAAGCGACCGCTGAGCAGCATGACCAACAGCAACAGAAGCAGACTGCCCAATGCGAGCAGGTGCAACATGTGCGGTCCTTCCAGCACGGATGGCTTCCAGTCCGCGGGCAGCGCACGCACCAGTCGTGCATGCAATATGACGCGCGATTCTTCCTTGTACAGCCCGATCGTTTCGCGGCTGAACCAGGCATCCAGTTCTTTGCGCTGCTCAGGAAAATGGGCCATCATATTGCGGATTGCGGAACGTGGAATGAATTCGCCCTGGCTGCAGCGAAAAGCGCCGTACAGACAACCGATGAAAAAAGCCAGTGGTACAGTCCAGCAGTACAGCGTCAGCAATAAAGGTGGCGCGCCAGCCGTAAACATCCAGTCATGCAGGCCGACCAGGAAGATCATTCCGCCCAGCAAAAGGGCGGCCCAGAGCAACAACATCCTGATCTGCAGACGGTTGATCAGCGCTGTGTAATATGCGGAAACCGTGACATTATCTCGTTGCGCTTTCATAAGCATGTTTTTTCTAAAGCATACTGGCCATGAGCAGATTTTGCAAGGAAGAGTTGAGGAAGAGTTCGGAGTTGGGGGAGAGGGACGTCCCGCCCCCTGAACAGTCTCCACGGTTGCCAATCCGGAATGTCCCACTACCATATCGCGGACCTTCCCAACTCCTAACTCCTCCCCACTACCGTCCCCCGACTGCTCGCTTCATCGATCAGGTTGCCCAACGGGCCTTCGGCGCCAGCCGGCTTGCGGTCGGTTTTGCGGCCGTGTTCTTCCAGGTCATGGCGCGTGGCTGCCTGCCAACGGGTGCGTACCGGGTCGTGGACAATGAAATCGTTGTTGTCCAGCAGAAAGTTCCATAAATCCGCGTTCAACCGTTTTAGGAGCGGCTGCATATCCGGTTCCATGGCCAGGTTCCTGGTTTCATGGGGATCTTGCGCCAGGTCATACAGTTCTAGGCTGGGAAACGTCGTGCAGGGCGTGGTCTCGGCATCAGGCTCGGGGCGCGGCTGTTCCTGGACATACCCCTGGTGCTGTTTTGCGCAGTCGCCTTTGTACAACCCCTGGCTGGTAGGCCGGAAGTTGCGTATCAATTTGTGGGTACGCGTCCGTAGTGAGCGCGCGTTTTCCACCATGTGCCCGAAAACCTGCTCATGCACCTCATGTTGCGCTTCGCCGCGTGCATGGGCGGCCAGGCTGCAACCGTCCATGTCCTTTGGCTGTTCAAGTTCAAGCAAGTCCCATAACGTGGGCATCACATCCACATGGGTGGCCACTGCATCAACCACATGGCCGACTGGCAGCAAACCCGGTTTGCGCATGATCCAGGCGGTTTTCAGGCCCGGATCGTAGCACGTGGTCTTGGCCCGAGTCAGACCTACACCGTGATCGACGCACATGACCACCAGCGTGTTTTCGGTCAAACCGGCCTGATCAAGCGCTACCAGGATCGCGCCCATCAGCCGGTCGCCGCGTCGAAGCTGGCCCTGCAGTGTGGCCACGGTGGCACACCCCGCTTCATTGTACTCCAGGTAGGGTGGAATGAAAAGCCCTTTTTCCGTGTCCTGCACCGGCGGATAAGGCTCGTCCGTGACGGGTCGATTGGTGTAGCATCGGTTCAGGTGGGCGTCGATGGTGCCGACCTGGACAAAAAACGGCCCGTCGTCGGCAGCTCGCTCGTGCAGCCAGGGGCCCATGTAATGGGCGGCCAGATCGGCATTGGGCCAGGGGTCAGTGGCGATTTGTTCGTCATAGCCCATGATCTCGGCGGCATGCTCATGGCAGGCTTCGTGCTGAACGCCGAAGAGCGCAGTACGATAACCCATCTGCTTGAAGCGCCTGGCCATGTGCGGTGTATGAGGGTGGATCCTGTTCATGAACGGTGTGTTGGTCAAGGTCATGACGCCGTTGTTCTGGCAAAAACGGCCGGTCATGATGGCTGCGCGTGACGGCGAGCAAATGGCGCAAGCGGAGAAATTATGGGCAAAGCACACCCCCTCGCGCGCCAGCCGGTCGATATGCGGCGTAGACACCGTATCGTATCCATAACACCCAAACCAGTCCCCAGCATCATGCCAAGTAAAAAAAACAATATTAGGCCTCTTCGTCATGGTATCGAACTCCTGATTTAAATATCTATAATAATAGTTTGATATCAATTTAGCTATTTTTGCCACGGTCGTCAAACAGATAATAACAAAATCTTCAAGGTTCAATGTAAAACCAATGTAAAACCAACTCGGTCTGACCAAGACCGGGCGCATCTCAATAATATATGGATCGAACGTTGACATCGGGTTTGTAAGTGCGATACAAATCATAAAGGTCAGGAGCTTACATCGCATCTCTCAATGACTGTAAGCAAGAACACTAGGCATTGTAATAAAAACGGTTGGCAAAATGGCGGACAATAATAAACACGACGAAACACTAAACACGGATTGGCCGCTGGCGTCCAAAGCGCCTGCCGGGGATGATCATGAAGATATACTTGAAACCATGCCCCCCATAAACAAATCGTTTGGCCAAGGCTCGTTGCGTTTGATGGATCTGGACCAGGGCATGCAAAGCATCGATCATGGCGGGTTGGACGAAGACATGCTGACCATTTCCATGCCGGCCGATCAAATGCCGCTCAGCGACCCGGATGAAGAACTGACCATGAACATGTCATACTCGAAACAACCCATGGCCGATGACGACGATGACGCCACGTTGTACAAACGCGAATCCACGCTGCAATCCGACGAGATGCCCCAGGGCGATATCGGCCAATCCATGTCGTTCAGAAACGAAAG
The DNA here is from genome assembly GCA_964580325.1 of uncultured Verrucomicrobiota bacterium. Classification (GTDB taxonomy): domain Bacteria; phylum Verrucomicrobiota; class Kiritimatiellia; order CAYTQP01; family CAZOLK01; genus CAZOLK01. The sequence continues at coordinate 51,209 of CAZOLK010000002.1, forward strand.
CGGAGGCAACAAGCGGCCGTCCTCCAATTTTGTTCCGGATTCCTGGGACCACTTTGTGCGCGGCGACCTGATCCTGAACCGCTATGAAGTACTCGATCAGCTCGGGCGCGGCGGCATGGGCGTAGTCTACCATTGCCGTGATCTGGTCAGCGACATTGATGTGGCTTTAAAAACCCTGCCGCCCGAACTTTCTCGCAATGCCACCGAAATGGTGGAAGTGCGCGAGAATTTCAAACTCATCGCCCGCCTGTACCACCCCTATATCGCCGCGGCCAAGACCCTGGAACAGGACCCCGAGACCGGCGATTACTTTCTTATCATGGAATATGCGCCAGGCATCAGTTTGCGCGATTACCGCAAAAGAAAAGGCGGCGCGTTGCGCATCGAAAAGGCACTGCCCATTCTGGCCCAGGTTGCCGACGCGCTGGATTACGCCCATTCCAAAAAAATCATGCACCGCGATATCAAACCCTCCAATATCATGATCCAGGAACACAGTGGCGAAATAAAATTGCTCGATTTCGGTCTGGCCGCCCAAATACACTCCACGCTCTCGCGGATTAACGATACGGACAGCTCCAAAACATGTGGAACCGCCCCGTATATGGCGCCGGAACAATGGCGGGGCCAGAATCAGGACGCCAAAACCGATCAATTCGCCATGGCTGTCATGGCCTACGAACTTCTGGCCGGCAAATTACCCTATACCTCCCATGAAATCCTGGTGCTGCGCGAAGCCATTTTACATGAAGAACCCTCGCCCATCCAAGGCTTGCCGCAACGCGTCTGGAAAGTGCTGTTGCGCGCAATGGCCAAAAAAAAAGCGCAGCGTTTTCCCAACTGCATAACGTTTGTTGCCGAAATGGAAACAGCTTGCAAACGCAGCGGGTTGGCCAAATCCTCCCGTCGCATCAGCAAGAAAAGCTATGGCATACAGGATCAGGACGATTACGACAACAGCCAACCTGCTCCGCCCAAAAAAGCGACATCCAGATTCGCGACCGCGTTGTTGGTTATTTTCCTGGCTTTCCTGGCCATTGTCGGCTGGTTGGTATTTGCCAAACGTCAGGTGCTCATGCCCCACTTGCATGCGCTGCTGGGCGTTCAACCGCCCTCCGAGGTGGATAAGCTGCTGGAAGAGGCGTGGCAGCAAATGGAAGGCGGTCAGTTGAAAAAAGCCGCTCAATTGATGATGAAGGCCGAATTCATCGAACCAGGCAACAAAACCCTGTTCGATCTCTGGTTGAGCTTGAAGGATCGCGCCCGGCCCGACGAAGCCAAAGCGCGTTACGAAGAAGCCATGAAGGCGCGTAACGCTATGATCGATGAAGAATACAATTCCGACCAGGGCATCGGCACGCTGATGCAGGGCGTTGAATTCAACTGGAAAAAAGCCTCCCGCACCAAGGGGCTGAAAGAATGGGGCAATGTTCTGGCTGCGTCAGACCATGTACTCGGCTACATTGAACAGATCAGGCAAAAAGTCAACGAACGCCTTCAAGCCAAATTGGTTATGAATAAATTGGAGCAGGAACTCAAGCTGGTCGAAGCAGGAAAAACCTCGGAGATGGACAGCCTCGCATGGGTAACCATACACAAGGAAATGAAACACGCCTACAATCTGTTCCAGCAGGGCCTGTTCGCTGAGGCGCGGGACCTGTATAACGATTGCCTGCAAAAAATCAAAGCAGCACGCGGTCCGGATTTCGAAATTAAATAAAAGAAGTGGCGCGGAAAGCGGCAGATGGCAATGGGCTAATGGCTAATGGCAAGCCGAAACCAGGGGCGTCATCCGCTCGAAAATTGGATATTCCGCATTGCATGTTGAATATTACCGTGATCGTGGCTAGTCCTTTGCTGTCAATGCGGCAACCACTTCGAAGTGCGCGGTTTGGGGAAACATGTCAAAAGGTTTCAGTCGCTCCACTGTATAGCCTGCATCGTGCAAGCGCTTGAGGTCGCGGGTCAGCACCGGCGGATTGCAAGCTATGTAGAGCAAACCGGCCGGGCGATACTTGCCCAGCGTTGCCAATACGGTTGGACTGCAGCCCTGACGCGGCGGATCCAGCACCACACAGGTGGCATCCGCGTCAACAGCAGCCAGCTCTTGCGCCAAAAGCAGTTCGGTGCGGCCGGCCAGAAAGCGTAGATGCTCGTGGCCATGATGAGCCGCATTGGTGCGCGCCGCACCGATCGCAACCGAATCGATTTCCGTGCCGCATCCCTTATCCACCAGGTCGGCCAGCGCAAGGGAAAACAGCCCGACCCCGCAATAGGCGTCAATCAACGTCGTGTACGCATGCTCGCCCCACCAGGCTCGAATCCAGGCCAGCAATTGTTCGGTTACAGCCGTGTTGGCCTGGAAAAAACAGGTCCAAGGCACTTTCAGGGTCATGTCCAGCATGGTTTCAATCAAATGTTTACGCTTTAATCGCCGGTCGTGCGTGCCGGTTTCATAATGGATGCATTGTCCGGCCCGGTTGCAGCGCAGCACCAGGTCGCGACCGACTTCCTTCTTATACAACTGCTTCATCATCGAGTTGATCGGCGCAAGCGCCAGCTTGCATTGCTCAATGGGCAGGCGCGAGGTATTGTCGTTGCGGTAAAAACCGGCCAAACCGGGACCATGCAGCACAATTTTGTTCCGATAACCATAAGATTCGGGCGCAGGTTGCATCGGTTCGCAACAGGTCTCGGACAATCCGCCGATCCGGCGTACCAGTTCGATCAATTGTCCGTTCATAGCATGGATCTGAGCCTCGTAGGTCATGTGTTGATATTGACACCCGCCGCATTGTCCGTACACAGGGCATGGCGGCGCGACCCGCTGCGGTGAACGTTCCAAGACCTGCTCCAGCACAGCTATGGCATGACGTTTCTTACGCGTTGCGATGCGCACACGCACCCGTTCGCCCAGCACGACGCCAGGTACGAAAATGGCCAGCCCCTGATCCCGGCCCACGCCCATCCCGCCAAATGCCACATCGTGAATATGCAAGTCAATCCATTTGTCCTGTTCCATGCCCAAAGCATACGATAAATAAATCGTTTTTTCCACTTGAATCCACTTGAATTTGATTAACATTTAAGATGTACAATTCACTTGCGGTGCGCGTGGTAGTCTTATCGGTTTTCAGTTGCAGATCAACGTGCTGGACCGCTAACTGCGTGAAGCCCGGATGCATCCGGAATGTCATCCCACCATCAAAGTCCGCTTAACCGAATGTTTTTGTGGGATATTTTAGCAGAATTTAGCAGAAAAATCTTGCGGAAATAAAGCTGAAAATAGTTAGGTTTCAGATGATGTCAAACAACACGGATGGAACATAGGGAGTTGCTGTCATGGAAGCATTGAACATACTGGTGTTGCATGGTCCCAACCTGCACTTGCTGGGCATACGCGAACCTGCTGTTTACGGTTCGGCCACGCTGAACGATGCGGTGCGCGGCCTGGAAGAAAAAGCCCGGACCCTGAACGTGACACTCGAATCGCGCCAGAGCAACCACGAAGGCGAGTTGGTCGACTGGATTGGCAGTGCTCCGGAAAAGTTTGACGGTATGCTCATCAATCCGGCAGCCTACACCCACACCAGCATCGCGTTGCGCGACGCCATCAAGGCCACGGGTTTGCCCTGCGTGGAAGTCCATCTGTCCAATACCCATGCCCGTGAAACATTCCGCCACCAGAGCATGACCGTGCCGGTGTGCATAGGCCAAATCATGGGTTTTGGCATCGCGAGCTACCTGCTAGGACTGGAAGGGTTGGTCACGCATATCAGGAAAATCCGCGCCAAATAACCTGGCAACGTCTGGTTTGACGACGAATGGCAACAAAAATCAACGGATTTGTGTTGTTTTTGAATTTTTTTTCTCCTATGGTGTGGCTTTCTGACCAGAGTGGGTTCATGACTAAGGGTCTACGGGAAAATAACATGACATTTTGTGGAGTCAAGTTGCCCAGCAAGGCGCAAAAACGCAGGAATATTTCGAGTTTTTGCAACGCCGCTGGATGGAATAGTTGGCCCACAGAAAAATAAGTTATTTTTCTGTGGGCATAAACTCGCGGTCGCGGCTGTCGAGGCATTGTTTCGCATTATTTATAAAGCAACGTGAATAGAAAGACAGGGTTAGATAATGGATTTAAAAGACATTAAGAAAATTATGCAAATGATCACGGATCATGATATTTCCGAATTCAAACTTGAAGAGGACAAGTTCAAACTGGAAGTTACCCGCTTAAAGCAACAGGAAACCATGACCGTGGCAGCGCAACCTCCCCTTGTGATGCCTCATGTATCGATGCCAGCCATGTCCCACCTTCCGGGCGCTCCTTTCCAGGAACAGCCGGCTAAAGATACCAGCGTCGACGAGGGGCTGGTGGAAATCAAAGCACCCATTGTCGGAACGTTCTACCGCGCTCCGGCGCCGGATGCCGATGCGTATATCAATGTCGGCGATGAAGTGGATGAAAACACCACGGTCTGCATTGTCGAGGCGATGAAGGTGATGAACGAAATCAAAGCCGAGCTGCGCGGCGTGGTCCGCAAGATCCTGGTCGACAACGCCACGCCCGTTCAGTTCAATCAACCCCTATTTCTTATTGACCCCCGCTGAGGCCACTGACTATGTTTGAACGAATTCTAATTGCGAACCGTGGCGAAATTGCCGTACGCATCATTCGCGCGTGCCGGGAATTGGGGATCAAAACCGTTGCCGTCTATTCCGAGGCGGATGCAGCCTCGCTGCATGTCGAGTTGGCTGATGAGGCCATCTGCATCGGTCCTCCCGCGGCAAACGAGAGTTATCTCAAAATTTCCAACATCATCAGTGCCGCCGAAATCGCCGATGTGGATGCGATCCATCCGGGTTACGGATTCTTGGCCGAAAACGCGCATTTCGCCGAGATCTGCGACAACTGCAACATCAATTTTATTGGACCTTCGGCCCAATGCATTCGCACAATGGGCGACAAAGCATTGGCCCGCGAAACCATGAAAAAGGCTGGCGTGCCCATCACGCCGGGCAGCGAAGGCATCATAAGCTCCGAACAGGAACTGCAGGAACTGGCCCGTTCCATCGGCTATCCCGTGCTGATCAAAGCCGTTGCCGGCGGTGGCGGCAAAGGCATGCGCATCGCGCGCAACGACGTGAGCCTGATCCAGTGCTACATGACCGCGCGCGCCGAAGCGGAAAAATCGTTTGGCAATCCCGACGTATACCTTGAAAAATACGTGGAGCAGGCGCGCCACATCGAGGTGCAGATCATGGGCGACAAGCACGGCAATATAGTGCACCTGGGCGAGCGCGACTGCAGCATCCAGCGCCGTCACCAGAAACTGGTCGAAGAATCGCCTTCTCCGGCCCTGACCGAAGAATTACGCCAGAACCTGGGCCATGACGCGGTCTGCGCGGCCAAAAGCGTAGGTTACGACAATGCCGGCACGATCGAGTTCCTGTTCGATGTGCAGGCGAATCAGTATTATTTTATGGAAATGAACACGCGGATCCAGGTCGAACATCCTGTCACCGAAGAAGTGACGGGAATAGACCTGATCAAAGCTCAATTGCAGGCCGCCAGTGGCGAACCGCTGCCGTTCAAGCAGGAAGACATCCGGTTCGAGGGCCATGCCATTGAATTCCGCATCAATGCCGAAGACCCGGACAAAAACTTCACGCCCTCGCCCGGCCGGGTCGAATGGGTCCATTTCCCGGGTGGCAAGGGTGTTCGCGTAGACACGCTGATTTATCCGCATTACGATATCTGCCCCTATTACGACAGCATGATCGCCAAGATCATCACCCATGGTAGAAACCGGCGCGAAGCGATTTCGATCATGTCGCGCGCGTTGGAGGAATTCATGATCGAAGGTATTCGCACCACCGCGCCATTGGGCCATAAACTGATGGCTGAGGGACGTTTCATCCGCGGCGAATACGATACCGGTTTTCTTGAACGCTACCTCTCCGAAGAGATCAGCCAATAAACTAAAGGAGCACAAATGGACAGGGCCATACCAGAGGATGAAGTCATCGTACCCGAAGCGATCGATATACAGGAGATTTCGGAAACCGAAGGCTACGAGCACGTCAGAGATAACACGAACCTGGGCAATATTTTCATTGACAACAACGTCATTGCCGTGATAGCCAAGCTGGCTGCGCTCAAGGTGCCGGGCGTGATCGAGTTGAGCAATACCAGCGACGCATTTGCTGGCATGCTCGGTAAAAAGGGCGCGGATCGCGGCATTCGCATCCAGAAAGAAGGGGACGACATCAAGTCCATCGATCTGACCGTTGTGCTGGAATACGGCGCACGCATCCCTCACGTCTGCTGGCAGATTCAGAACGATATCGTAGAAGCCGTGGACCAGATGACCGGCAAAACCGTTGAAGCGGTCAACATCGTGGTCCAGGGCATCCGTCTGCTGGAAGACAGCAATCGCGACATCAAAGAACTGGAGGCGCATATTTCATGAAGCTGATGAACATCATTCGCGGTGTTTCCGGACTGATCCTGCTGGCCTTCCTGGCGCTCATCGGTTGGGGCGGCATGTATCTTTTCTTCATGGACACCCTCTATGGCCTCCATATGTGGGAGGAAGTGCTCGATTTTCTACGCTACCAGCAGGAACTGATCAACCAGACCGTCATTTATATTGGGGTATTGTTGTTCGTTTACCTGGTTTCCGGCATGAACCTGGGCAAACCCAAACCGCGCAAACAGTTCCTGACCGTGGAAGGGGACAATGGCGTAATCCGGATCAATGTCCAGGCTGCTGAGAGTTTCGTCGTCGCGCTGCAGGACGAATTCGACGCCATCATCGACATGACTCAACGCATCAAAGTGCGCGAGGGTCTGCTGGCCGTGTCGCTGCAGTTGACCGTGCGCGAGGGCGTCAAAATACCCGAGTTATGCCAGATGATCGAGCGCAAACTGGGCGAAGTCATGAAATCCTACCTTGGGCTATCTGAAATTCAACCCATCAACATTGCCATTGCTGAAATCGTACAGGAATCATCATGAAACAGACACAACTCATCGTCGTCGGATCCATCGGCATCGACACCATTGAAACCCATCAGGCACGTCGTCCGGATATCTTGGGCGGCTCTGCGTCCTATGCCTGCGCGGCTGCCTCATTCTTCACCAAAACCGGCATGGTCGGCATTGTCGGGACCGATTTTCCCGCCGACTACCGCGCTCTATACGAGAAATTCGACATCGATCTGCAAGGCCTGCAAACCGTGGAAGGCAAAACATTTCGCTGGTCCGGCAAATACCGCGAAAACATGGACGAGCGCGCTACGCTGTCCACCGACCTCAACGTTTTCGCCGATTTCATGCCGGACCTGCCTGAATCTTACAAAACAACGCCCTTTGTGTTCCTGGCCAACATTGCGCCGGCTTTGCAGATACACGTACTCGACCAGGTGGTCGACCCAAAATTTGTGGTGGCCGACACCATGGACCTATGGATCGACAATACGCCCGAGGACTTGCGCAAACTGATCGCCCGTGTGCACATGCTGACCTTGAACGAGTCGGAAGCCAAACACCTGACCGGCCATAAAAACCTGCTCCTGGCCGCCCGTGCCATTATGAACATGGGACCAGCCATCGTGCTGATCAAGAAAGGTGAAAACGGCAGCATCTTCTTTTCCGGCAACGAGATCTACTTGCGTCCCGCCTATCCGCTAGAGAGCGTGGTCGATCCCACCGGCGCCGGCGACTCGTTTGCCGGCGGCTTCATGGGCCGCCTGGCAGGATGCGGCGAAGCGTCCACCGAAGCCATCAAGGACGCGCTGTTCTACGGCAGCGTAGTCGCCTCGTTCGGCGTCGAAGCTTTCAGCCTGGAGCGTCTATCCACCCTGACCCAAGAAAATATCGAACACCGTGTTAGACTGCTTAAGACGATGGTCGGGTAAGGGTATCCTCGAAGAGCGCCAAACGTCTGCATAAGCTTCTTCCGATCAACGAAAACGGTCCGGTCCACTCGATCTTGACCGCTACAATCCGGCCAATCAGATCTTGGGCCGGATCCGGGTCATCGAAGTAGACGATTTTATCCTGTACGGTGCGGCCATACCAGCGATTATGGCGTTTGTCGCGGCGTTCCACCAGCACGTCTACAGCCTGGTTCAATAGAGCGCTGTTTTTCTCCGCCAAAATGGCCTGCTGCAGATTGTCCAACATTTTGCGGCGCCGCTCTTTTTCCTCGGCCGGCACATCGTCAGGCAGGCGTCGCGCTGCGTAGGTCTGCGGTCGCGGCGAATACTTGGCGATATGCGCTTTGTCAAAACGCATCTCTTCCAGTATATGGTAGGTCGCCATGAACTGGTCCTCGGTTTCTCCGGGAAACCCAACGATAATATCGGTATGAATTGCCGCATCAGGCAGTCGCGCACGAATTTTCCGCACCAGATCACAGTATACTTCAATGGTATAACCCCGGCGCATGCGAACCAGCACCTCGTTATCACCGGCCTGGTTGGGCAGTTCAAAATGAGGGCAGATCTTCGGCTCCTGAGCTACGGCGTCGAGTAACGTATCCGTGAAAAAAAGAGGGTGGCTGGTCAGGAAGCGGATGCGCAGGATCTGGTCCACCTCCGCGATGCGGCGCAGAAGACCTGCCAAGTCCGGACCGTGTTCCAAGTCCAGGCCATAACGATCAACGATCTGGCCCAACAGCACCACTTCGCGCACGCCCTGTTCCGCCAACCGGCGTACTTCGCGCAGGATCGATTCGGGAGGACGGCTACGTTCCGGACCGCGGCGGTAAGGGATGATGCAATAGGTGCAGACATGCGAGCAACCCAGCACAACGGGCACATGCGCGCTGACCGCATCTTGCTCCTGACGCGGCAGGTTGTATTCCTCCAGCTCGATCAGCTCGTTATCGAGCATGCGGATCAAGGGGCTGGTGTCCGATGGCGGCATGAGCACGTCGATGTAGGGATAGCACGCAAGCAGGTCAGGCGTGTTTTTGGCGCCCACCAGACAGCCCATAACCGCAATTCGGGCTTGGGGGCGGCGCTTGCGCAACCCCTTGAGCGCGGCCAGTTTGCCATGAATTTTGTCCTCGGCCTGCTGCCGCACGACACAGGTGTTGAGGATCACCAGATCAGCGTCCTCAACCCGTTTCACGGCGCTGAGACCCAGCGATTCCAGTTGCGACGACAAATGACGCGAATCAGCTTCGTTCATCTGACAGCCAATGGTCCAGATGTGATAAGTTTGTGGCGTATCGCGCATTTTTTCGTTCTCGCTCATAAAAAACTTCCGCCCGCACATGGGTTGTGATAACTTAACCAACTGCGGTAAATCCGATACCATAACCGCATTGCGTTTTTTTGACAAGTTACGAAATATATGGGATCCGTGGGAATGAAATACAAACACATTGTCTGGGACTGGAACGGTACGATCATCGACGACGCCTGGTTGTGCGTCGAGATCCTGAACCAATCGTTGCGCCAACGCGGCATGCAGGTGATCTCGCTGCCTGAATATGGCGAGCGCTTCGGCTTTCCGGTCAAAGCATTTTACGAACAGATCGGATTTGATTTCAGTACCGAAACCTACGAAGAAGTAGGCCGCGAGTTTATTGAACGGTATGAGAAAAGGCGCCTGGAATGCGATCTGCACCGCGACGTACACCAAGCTTTGAAGGCTTTTCGCGAAGCCGGCGCCACCCAGTCGATCCTGTCAGCCTATCGCCAGGAGACGCTGGAAACGCTGGTGGACCACTTTGCCTTGACCGATTATTTCACGGACCTGGTCGGCGCGCCCGATTACTATGCGTGCGGCAAAGCGGAGGTGGGGCGGCGCTGGCTGGAAAAATCCGGTCATGATCCGAACGCCATGTTGATGATCGGCGATACGCACCACGACTATGACGTGGCCCAAGCTCTGGGCATCGATTGCATACTCACGCCTGGAGGTCACAGCTCATTGGAAAAACTCGAAGCCTCCGGCAACCCCTGCGTGGACAGCCTCCCGGAATTGCTGCTGCGCCTGGGCATTCCGGTCGAGACCTATGCCCGCTGAATACATGCGGGACAACGAATTTAAGGAGCGATACCATCATGTTGAAAAAAACCGAAAAGTGGGAAGAACGGCTCAAGAGCGTCTTTGACGAGATTGATGGTGAACTGGAGCGGGAATACCAGGGACGTTATCCCCTGCGTCCCGCCCGTCCCGATGTGGGCGTGACGAGCAACCCGGAAATGGATGGTCTGTTCAACGTAGGCGCCTGTTTCACCGCGGGTTTTGGTTCGGAATATGGCCGCGGCTACATTGTCCAGATCCAGTTGGCCACCTTAAGCCGTATATCCGAGGACATCCAGGAGGAAATCAAGGACAAAGTGGCGGACAAGCTGAGTGCAAAATTGCCCAGTGCCTTCCCGGGCAAAGCGCTGCAGGTAGAACGCGATGGCTATGCCCTGAAAATCTTCGGCGACCTGAGCCTGGACTGATCCAAGTGTGCAGAGCAGGTGCAAGGTGTTACCCGCAGCTCGAAATCAATATCCAATAGCGAAAATGAAATATCCGATATCCAAGTGAAATAAGCGGGGGATGCCACACCTGATTTCGGATTGTGGATTGCGGATTGTAACTCGCCACCAGCCACGCGCCCCTCACCACTACTTCATTTTTGTCTTGATCCGCGCATCTCTCAATGCGGGTCATCCTCCACCAGCAGCGTACGTGCCTGGTGTAAACGATCAAAGCACACGGGCTCCACTTTTTCAGGCACACAGCTTATCGCGTTCTGATCACCCGGAACAAGTGGTCCCGAAAAAGTGGGATTACAACGGTTCTATAACGCGAAGCGGCGACACCCTGCTGGTGTTGGCCGGTTGTTTGACGGCGCTGAACGACGGATCCATGCGCTGGAAGCAGAACAAGGTCAGCGGCAGCAACTGTTCTCCGATGCCCAGGTGGACATCAAGCACCTGCGCTGCGCATCACTCGCGCTTGACCAGCAGGGCCGCCTATACGTGCGCATCAACATCATCTGCTACGATCTTCGCTGAGGTTACTCGACGGTCACGCTTTTGGCCAGATTGCGCGGCTTGTCAATATCGGTCCCGCGCGCCTGGGCCGCGTAATAAGCCAGCAATTGCAATGCGACCACATTGACCAGAGGCGAACATTCGTCCTTAACGTCCGGCACAAAGATGATATCCTCAGCCAGCGGCGCGACCTCCCGGTCTCCATCCGTAGCCAGTGCAATGATGCGCCCGTGCCGTGCCGCCACTTCCTGGGTGTTGGAGAGCATTTTGCGGTAGACTTCATCGCGGGTACGCGTACAGATGCATACTACGGGCAGGTATTTATTGATCAGCGCAATCGGACCATGTTTCATTTCACCCGCAGCATACCCTTCGGCGTGTTGGTAGGAAATCTCCTTGTTCTTCAATGCGCCTTCCAGAGCAGTCGGATAATTGTATTTGCGCCCCAGGTAAAGTGAACTGGGACCGTCCTGATGTTTTTCTGCGATGACACGGATAGCCTCTTTGCGCTCCAGGACATAATGGATGGCGTCGGGAACGGTTTTGAGAGCGTTGATCAGGCCCGTTTCCGCTTCGGCGTTCATGGCGCCGCGCGCCTTGGCGATGTGCAGCGCCAGCAGCAGAAAAGCCATCAGTTGTGCGGAATACGCCTTGGTGGAAGCCACGCCGATTTCAGGGCCGCAACACGTGTAGAACACATCGTCACATTCCCGCGTTAACGTGCTTCCCTCGACATTGCATATAGCCAGGACGCGGCATCCCCATTCGCGGGCCATGCGCACCGAGGCCAGCGTATCCGCGGTTTCACCTGATTGAGAAACAGGGATGACCAGCGTGCCCGGATCAATGCGCGGGTCACGATACCGGAATTCGCTGGCCACGTCCGTCTCAACCGCCAGATTAGTTTTGTTTTCCAGAATGAGTTTTCCGAACATGCCGGCATGATAAGCTGTGCCGCAAGCAACGATCATGACACGGTTGAGTTTGCGAAAATAATCGGGTTTCAAACTCAGATCCTGAATATCGATCTGATGGTCGGTGATGTGCTTAGTTATTAGAGAACGCAAAACGCGTGGCTGCTCATGGATTTCTTTGAGCATGAAGGTTTCGAAACCCGCGCATTCGATGATGTCGACCCGTTTTGTGACGGGTTGCGAGTCACGGTGAACCTTTTCGCCCAGAAGATTGATCAATTCCACGCTGTTTTCCTGGAGCACGGCCAGCTCGCCATCCTCCATGATCAGCGACTGGTCGATGTATGGCTGAATCGCGGGTATGTCACTGGCCAGCATACGCACGTCTTGACGTATACCGATGACCAGGGGGCTGCCTTTGCGTGCCGCGTAAATGCGATCAGGTTCATCCGCGTAAATCACGCACAGGGCATAAGCGCCTTCCAGTTGCCCCAGAGTTTCCAGCAAAGCCTGGGTCGTCGAACCGCTGTTTTTCAACGTCTCTTCAAGCAAATGGGCGATTACCTCGGTATCGGTTTCAGAAGCGAAGTTGTGGCTCTGTTCGATCAATCTCATTTTCAAGGCCAGGTAATTCTCGATAATGCCGTTATGGACAACAGCCACTCTGCCATTACCGCTGAGATGGGGATGGGCATTGACGGTCGAAGGCTCGCCGTGTGTAGCCCAGCGTGTATGTCCAATGCCCAGACAAGCAGGAACTGGGGTTTCCCGCATTAGTTGAGCCAGATTGCTCAAACGCCCCATGGCCTTACGGCAGACAAGACCGGCTGATGACATCAAGGCCAATCCGGCCGAGTCATATCCACGGTATTCCAGGCGAGCCAAACCATCAAGCAAGAGCGGGCCAGCTTGATTGTTGCCTACATATCCTACAATTCCACACATAAAACAAAAAATAAACCTCTTCAGGCCTGCTGGCAAGCCCGAAGAGGTTTTTTTACAACCACTAGTTAAGGTAAGGGAACCTTATGGCCTGATTACAATGTTCGTCATCAGATTATCATTGATATCGACCACTTTGAACATATTGGTGAAGTTTTTCGTCTTCATATCATCTTTGAACAACATAAAGCCGGATCCGCCTTTGCACAGATAGACAAAACCACGACGTTTAAAGGGTATGCCATCAATCGCCGACGGGGGTTCTTCTAGATCGCCAACAGAGTCCACAGAATCATCTAATTTATCGAATGCTTCTCCCTGACCCAGGTTTTTGCTGAAGATCAATGGAGCTGTGTCAGGATACTGTCTTTCATCCGTATCAGCAACAATGCACCAGCCATTATTATCCGCGCTGAACTCACTCCAACTGATAGCTGGGATAAGACCGGGAGCGGAGAAAAACTTGGGCTCGACACTGATGACCTGACGGTTGGTCACGAAATAGGCGAAGTAATCCGTCGATGTTTTCCAATGATTCGTTGTGGGATCAGTTGGGTCGCCATAGGAAGGAATAATCTCGATATGCGTGGTGTAGATGGATTCCGATTCCTTGGCGGTGATGCCTTTGAACAAATTGCTCATTTCCGCGACACTCTTGGTCATTTTGCCGCGGAACATGGCATCGCTGATGGCCGGCATAACAATGGCGACCAGAATGCCGATGATTGCAATAACCACCAGCAGTTCGACGAGCGTAAAGCCCTTCTTCATAATTTTTTTTAACAGAGTCATTCGCCTAATCTCCTCATTATTAACTTATTTCTTCATTTATGTTTTATGTTGCTACCAACAAGCATTATTCTAATGATGTGTTGGTCAGTTACTTGAATAAATATATTCGTTTGAGACGATGATGTCAAACCTTAATTTGTATTTTTTTAGAGTTTTTTTTCAAATATGCTGAGAAGTGTTCACGGAATTGAAAATAGCCGTTTTTTACATCATGCTCGACGGGATCAGATTTGAGAAAAAGGCTAATTATTATTGTATCATACTGCGCGAGAGCGCTCTGTGTAAATTCGCATTAATTATAAAAGGTGTCAATAATGAAGACAAGCGATTTCGATTATGATTTGCCGCGGGACTTAATAGCTCAGCACCCTTTGCAAAAACGCGATGGTTCGCGTTTGCTCGTGTTAATTCGTGAGCAGGCAGCTTGGCTGCATGCGAAAATGTCGGATTTACCCCAATATTTGCATCAAGGGGATTCATTGATACTTAATGATACAAAAGTCATTCCGGCACGTGTTTTTGCGAAAAAAGCTACGGGTGGTAAGGTGGAGTTGTTTTTTTTGGAAGAATGTGAGCATGGCGTTTGGAAGATTCTGCTTCGGGCATCGCGGCGACCCCGAATCGGCAGTGTATTGCGATTGAACGAGGATGGCGGCGGCAGCGTATCAGTAACGTTGCTTGAGGATGGCGACATGGGGCGTGCTTTGGTGCGGGTCGATCCTGCTGATGGTTTCCTGGCTGTACTCGATACGTTTGGGCAAACTCCGCTGCCGCCCTATATTTCGCGTCTGAAACCGGATCGTGAGGATAAGCAGCGTTATCAAACCATTTACGCTCGTTCCCCCGGCGCTGTCGCTGCGCCCACGGCAGGCTTGCATTTTACGCCAGAACTGTTCGCTGCTTTGAGTCAAAAGGGTGTTCATAGGGCTGCTTTGACCCTACATGTCGGGTTGGGCACGTTCCGGCCTGTTACCACAGAACAGGTTGAGCATCATCGGATGGAGCAAGAACGTTTTGAACTTCCTCAAGCCACCGTGGACGGAATCAAGACAGCCAAAGCCACGGGTAAGCGATGCGTTGCCGTAGGCAGCACCTGCGTTCGTACGCTTGAATATGCAGCCCTTGAGCATGGCGAACTGCGTGCCTGTTGCGGTCGCTCCGATCTGTTTATCTATCCTCCTTATACCTTCAAGGTAGTCGATGCCATGCTGACCAACTTCCACCTGCCAAAATCAACCTTGCTCATGATGATCTGCGCGCTGGCTGGTCACGATCTGGTGATGCGCGCCTATGAAGAAGCCGTGCGTCAAAAATATCGTTTCTTCAGCTATGGTGACGCCATGCTGATTCTTTAATCCCATTTGAGGCGGTATTGGGGATAGAGGCCGATGCGGACCAGTGCGTTGATTTCGCGTTTCAACTTGTTGATGATTTCCTGGTATAAAACGACGTCCAAATCCAGCAAAAAACCGCTTTCTTCCAGGGTTCGTGTATAACTCTCGGAGAAATCGCTGTATCCCAAGTCCAGCATATTGACCAGGTATTCGGAAACACGGTTGACATGAATCAGGTTCAGCACTTCCTGGTTTTTGGTTTTCATGCTGTGGTGCTGCCCGATCACTTCGCACAAATGCGGCGGAAAATTCCACATTTCCGCGGCTGTTCGGCCAAGATCCTCATGGGTATATCCCAAAATCGAGCGCTCTTCATCGATCAGGACGCTGTCATTGTCCTTGCGTTGACTCAAGGCCTTTTTAAATCCGTCATCCGAAACAAATTCCTGCATCAAGGCGATACCCAGGTCATGCAGCAGACCTGCCATATATGCATCGGCAACCATATGCTCAAATTTGGCAGCGACAATCAGCCGGTTGCTGATGCCGACGGCAATGCTGTGGCGCCACAAGTTGTGCGAGGAATAGTCGGCTACCTCAAAAGCATTTTTGAGAAAGCCGGAAATCATCATGGACATGATGATCTCTTCTGTTTTGCGGAATCCAAGGCGGGATATGGCTTCGCGGATGTTGTCCACCTGCTGGTTGATCCGTTTGCCGAAATAAACGGAGTTCGCAGCACGCAACAAGCGCGTACTGAGCGCCAAATCGTTTTCGCATATACGGGCTACATCGGCCGCATCTGTTTTGGGGTCGTGGATTAAGCTCAAAAGATCAGAAACCACTGTGGATAAGGAAGAGAGATGGCTCCTTTCCAAATTCCACATGATCTTCTTGATTTTATTTCGCTTACCAAGACTCCACATCATTCATCTCCAGGGATGCATCTTCTTCAGTGCCATTCTCTTTGTTCTTTCATTCTATAACAACGTTTATCGAATTGCAAATATTTTTTTTGCTTGACTTGTGTTATGTGCTATCGCTTAAGAGGTTGTATGGAGCTATCAACCTTTTTCCTTCTTGTATCAACCCTTGTGCACACTTGATTCAAGTCAAAGACACAAAAAAGATCTCAAATTATAAAAAATGAAAGTCAGCAGTCGCGTTGCAGGATGAAGTTTGCGATGGCTTGCAGCATTTCGCTGTTTGTTTCACCAAGATCATCCATTGCTGTTTGAACCAGTGATCGGGCCTGGTTTCGGGATGCGGTCAGACCATGTACCTTGACACTGGTCATTTTGTCTTTCTTGCGGTCGCTGCCGGGATCCTTGCCCAATTCCTGCAGTGTACGGATTTCGTCAAGAATATCGTCCACGATTTGAAAGGCCATCCCCACCTTACGACCATAGCTTCGCAACGCATCGCGTTGATGCCTGGTTGCACGACCTGCTGCCGCGCCCATCTCCATGGACGCGCAAATCAGGTCCGCGGTTTTATGCGTATGGATATACGCAAGTGTGGCACGATCAGGCTCCGTCTGTTCGGCGGCCATATCCATGCACTGGCCGCCGACAACGCCCTGGCTGCCGCCGCTCCGTGCCAGGGTGAGGATCCAGTCGTTCTTCACTTTCGCTTCCGCATCGGCCTGGGCCAGAAGTTCAAAAGCCAGGGTCAGGAGTGCGTCGCCAGCCAGGATTGCCATGGCCGGTCCCACGACTTTATGCAATGTGGGTTTACCGCGTCGGAAATTGTCATCGTCCATGAACGGCAGGTCGTCGTGAATCAGGGTATAGGTATGAAAAACCTCCAGGGCCGCTGCTGGTGTAAGCGCCGCATCCAGGGCTCCGCCGACAGCTTCGCAAGCTGCGAGGCACAGGATGGGGCGCAGTCGTTTTCCACCCGCAAATACGCTGTAGCGCATAGCTTCGTGCAACGCGGTCGGCGGTGTGGACGCCTGGGGCAACAGACGCTCCAATGTATCGTCGATCAAACGTCTGCGTTCAAGAAACAGGGCGTTGGCATTCGTCATTGGACATGGTTTCGGAATGATCGGCGGTCGATTGGGCCCGTAAGGTCTTTCAACGCCTCAAA
This sequence comes from uncultured Verrucomicrobiota bacterium, assembly GCA_964580325.1. Taxonomy (GTDB): domain Bacteria; phylum Verrucomicrobiota; class Kiritimatiellia; order CAYTQP01; family CAZOLK01; genus CAZOLK01. The sequence continues at coordinate 68,298 of CAZOLK010000002.1, forward strand.
CGCAATTCCGGACACCTGACTCCTAGTATACATATTGCTGCCATTCCGGCTTGTTATCATAGACCCAGCGATAATAATCCGCGTGTGTCAACTGGCTCGCGGCCGGTTCGTCCACAATGAGCTTGGCATCCGGATGCATCTGCAGGGCGGAAGCAGGCGCCATGGCAGAGAGAGGGCCTTCCACGGTTTGCGCAATAGCTTCCGCTTTGCGTGCGCCGAACGCGAGCAGCAGGCATGTGCGGCTCTCCATGATGGTGCCTATGCCCATGGTGATCACATGGTAGGGGATCTCGTCTTTCTGGTCGAAAAACGGCGCATTATCACGGCGCGTCTGTTCGGTCAAGGTTTTGATGCGGGTACGCGAAGCCAGCGAGGAGGTGGGTTCGTTGAAGCCGATATGGCCGTCGGATCCGATGCCCAGCACCTGCAGATCGATACCGCCAGCAGTGCTGATCTGTTCTTCATAGTGGGTGCAATATGCTTTGATGTCCGTGGCCAAGCCGTCAGGAATGTGTATGTTTTCACGGGGAATGTTGATCCAGTCAAAAAGATGCTTGTGCATGAAGGCATGGTAGGATACGGGATGATCGTAAGTCAGCCCTACATATTCGTCCAGGTTAAACGTGGTGACTTGGCTGAAATCCAGGTTTTCTTCGCGATGCATACGCACCAGTTCGCGATAGAGTTGGATCGGCGTGCTGCCGGTGGCCAGGCCCAGTACAGCGTTAGGCTTGTCGCGTATCAGCCTGGCCGTGATCGTTGCCGCCAGACGGCAGGCGGATGCTGCGTCGGGTTGAATGATGATTTCCATGATGATTACTCCAAAGTGTTGACTTTACGCAGGCGTGCGACGATATCGTTGGCCATCCGCTGGACAAACTGAACTACATACTCGGACAAATCCAGATCGTCGTTCTGGATGAGCGGGGTCAGATCCATGGCGGTACAGGCGCGCCTGAGTTTGTCTGTTTCGTGGGCTTCCAGAAAAGTTGCATTAGCCAGTTGGCGACCCGCTACAGCCAGGTCGTAACGTTTCCCGCCGCTGATTTGCGAGTCAAATATTCCCAGTAAGGCATTGCTCAGATTTTCGTGGGCGCTCACGTCCATCAGCACTTTGTCTTCATCAGGCATCCAGTCCAGGCTGCGCCAGACCTCGCAGCCGTATAAACGGGCAGGACGCTGATCCAACGGCATCTCGCGAATGGCCTGTAGCACCCTGCCCGTGACAGCCACATGGGTGTCGTGTTTATCGGCCGGGTTGTGCGTGTACACGATCTTGGGCTGGCAGATCTCAAAGAGTTTGCGCAGATCTTCAATGGGGTATTCATTGCCCGGGTCTTTGATTTCAGCGCTCTCGTATTCCAATTGAATTATCGCGCCATAGCGGCCGATGCGTGCGGCATTCAGTTGCTCTTCGTGACGCAGCACTTGCATCATCTCAGGCGTGTAATGTGCATAGGTGCCGGTTCTCGGGCTGTTGGAGCCGTCAGTGCAAACGATGCCGGTAAAGCGACGATCCTGGCTGGAGAAGCATTGCAGGATGCCGTGCAAAGCCATGATTTCAAGGTCGTCCTGATGTGCGCCAACCGCCATGTGCGTGGTGCGGCTCAGCGCTTGTTTGAGCGGCTGGCCGTCAGGCACATCGATTTCTGCATGTGCGTTGTGAAATTTCATGCCATTCCTTTCCTTTTCCCTAAACGCTATCCAACACGGGCAATCCGGCTGCCGCCAGGGTTTGTCCTATGTTCCTGCTTTTTTCGTCCGGTACGCTGGTCGTCACTTTCTCGTTCAACTGAGGAAATTCCTCTTCCAGCACCCGACGCGCGGTTTCGATCACCAGATCGCCGGCCACGCCGTCCATGGCGGCGCCCAGTACCAGGACCTGGTTGAAGTCATAGAAAAGCGCATAGTAGGGGATGGTATAACCCAGGTAGACGCCGATGGTTTCAAATAACATGCGCGCGCCTTCATGGCCCGATTCGATTTCATGCCGCAACGCGCCCATCAGTTCGTCTGCAGGCATGGTTGCGGGATAGGTCAGGCCGGCGGTCGGCAGCAAGCGTCGCACAGCGCACAGGGAGAGATAGGAACCGCCAACGCCTTTGTCGCCCGACCATGCATCCATGGCTGCCGCCGGATTGGCATCGAGAGGAGCGAACGCCAGCTCGTTCAACCATCCGGTAATGCGCCTCTTATCGTCAATGTATCCCACGGACTGGTTGGACAACATGCCGATCGCGAACAGCGAGTGCGCACCCAGCGCCAATGAGGCAGCCAAAGCGTTGACTTCACCGTCGTTGAGCATGACGAGCGGTACGCCAAAAGTTTGTTCGATACTGGAAAAGAGCGGGGCGATCATCTGGACGATATTCAGGGGGTGGGTTTCGAACATGGAGGACGCTTTGATCCGGTTATCAATAACAATACCGGCAGCGCTGCCGCCGATCACGTCAAGGCGTGGCAAGTATGAAGCCGCGGTTTGCAGGCTATGCGTGAGCAGGCGCAGATGATCTTCGGGCGCGCTGGTCTGAGATGGCCGCCAAGGCACGGTCGCGCTGTACACCGTACGTCCATCCTGAACTGCGACCAGTTTGATGGTTTCGCGACCCAGGTCAAAACCGATCCGGCAGCCGTTCAGCCGACCGGGCAGGGGTGCCGCCTGGGTCATGCAAGGGGGGATGTTTTCCGGCGCTGTAATCTCGCAGGTAAAGGGATGGTCGTATACATGACCCATGAGCATTGCGTCAAAAGCCCGTCCACCTTCGGGTCGGTACAGGTCACTCACATATTTGCAGATTTCTCCGGGTCCGCCGAAATAGATCTTCCAGGCTCCGCGTGACCAGAGCAGAAATTTAACCAGCCGTTCGATATAATCGTAAGCTTCCACCGGATAGCGTCCGTCAGCCATGTAAACGCGCGTCGCGTAACGGCAAACGCACTCGTTTTTGCGTTCCAGTCCAATGACTACCAGTTCGCCTTCTTCTCCGGAAGCCCGCGGCAGATGATGGTGCTCCACCGATAAGATCATGGGTTTGAACGCTGGATCCAGCGGCGCTCCTATCCGGGGAACCATCCCCGAGAAGGAGTGCCCATGACCATCCAGCAATTCCGTTTGATCCATATCGCAAATCATGCCATGTTCCTTTTTAATCAACACAAAGGAAAATATGCAACAATTTGAAATAAATCTCAAGAGATTTTAGAGACATGATTACGGATTTCGGTCAAGGAAGGCGTCGATACGCTTCCTGGATTCGCGCTGCCGGTAAAGAACCTTGATAAAGGTTCAGCTTTTCGGGAAAGACGCTGCATCGTCACCGAATTCCCGGGTTTCACCCTCCGCCTTCCGCCTTGCTCCTCCCGCCATTGCCCAGACCAACACCCCTGTCAGCAACGCACCCAGAGCGTTGGCGAGCATGTCGCCCGACGAGAACGTACGCCCTGAGCTTCGTGCAAGTGTCTGGCTGATTTCCATCAGAACGCCGAAAAGCGAACTGTAAACAACCGCGCCCCAGATCGCACGCTGTTCCCGGGTCCAATGCCGCAGCAGGGCATGCCAGGTTATCAGTGTATAGCAGGCATAAACCAGGAAATGGGCCGCTTTATCCATGCCGATAAACGCGTGCGGCATTATGCGAAGCGCATTGGCCGAGATCAGCGATGCGACAAGAATCAAACAGGTGAATCCCGCGAAAAACAAATAGCGTACTGCCGAATACATAAGGATGATATTTGAATATTAGGATTAGTGGCGGGAGCGACGGGACTCGAACCCGCAACAACCAGATCGACAGTCTGGGACTCTAACCAATTGAGCTACGCCCCCGTATGGGACCCTTCGGATAGCTTGCAAATGTACTCTCCTCGATTTTTTGTGCAAGCAAAAAAGAAGTTTTTTTTATCTTTTTTTTAAACACGCACCTGGCCTTCGCCGGATACCACATATTTATAGGTCGTAAGCTCTTCCAGCCCCATAGGGCCGCGGGCGTGAAGTTTGTCGGTGCTGATGCCGATTTCCGCGCCCATGCCGAATTCGGCGCCGTCGGTGAAGCGGGTCGAGGCATTGACATAGACCACGGCTGAGTCAACTTTATTGACAAATAATTTCTGGGCTTTTTCCTCGCTCGCCACAATGGCGTCAGAGTGTTTTGAACCATATTGGTTGATATGGTCCACAGCCTGGGCCAGATCCTTGACCACGCGCACGGCCAGGATCAGGTCGAGGTATTCCTCGTACCAGTCGTTCTCGCTCGCTTCGATGATGGTGGAGACAATCATGCGCGCACGGTCGTTGCCGCGCAGTTCCACGTTATGGCTCTGGAGCCGTTCGCATAGGCGAGGTAGGAATTCTGGTGCGATTCTTTCATGCACCAGCAACGTTTCGATCGCGTTGCAGACCCCAGGACGCTGGCATTTGGCGTTTTCCGCGATGTTCAGCGCCATGTCCAGGTCAGCGGATTCGTCGACATAGAGATGGCAGACGCCCTTGTAATGCTTGATCACCGGAATGTGCGCCATCTCGGTCACGGTTCGGATCAATCCTTCACCGCCGCGCGGGATGATCAGGTCGACTTTGCCCTTTAATTGCACCAGTTCACGCACGGCTTCGCGTTCGGTGGTCTGGATCAGTTGAATGGCGTTTTCCGGCAACTCCTTTTTCAACCCACCTTTGACCATGGCTTCCACAATGGCCAGGTTAGAGTGAATCGCCTCTTTTCCGCCGCGTAGAATGACCGCGTTGGAGGTCTTGAAACAGAGGCCGGCGGCGTCGACCGTGACATTGGGCCGCGACTCGTAAATAATGCCGATGACGCCGATGGGCACGCGCATTTTCTGGATCACCAAGCCGTTGGGCCGGATCCAGCGGCTGATTCGTTTGCCAATGGGGTTTTCGAGCGAGACGACGGTTATCAGGCCTTTGATCATGCCATCGATCCGCTTGTCGGTCAGTTCCAGCCTGTCCAGCATCGCCGCACTCAAACCCGCTTCGCGGCCCGCATCGAGGTCTTTTTTGTTGGCCTCCTTAATATAACCGCGCCAGATATCGATCTCGTTGGCCATGGCCTCCAGGATCGCGTTCTTTTTTCTGGAGTTGAGCAGAGCCAGGGCGCCGGCGGCCGCCACTGCCTGATCGCCCATCAACGCTATTTCCTCGTGCAAGTTCATGCTATTTCCCCTTTTTTCGTCTTCAAAATCACCATGTTGTCGCGGTGAATCACTTCGTCGTAAGGACGGGCGCCGAGAATTTCCGCGATGGCTTCTGTTTTATGCCCCATTATCCGCTCCGTGTCAACGCTGTCATACTCGACAAGGCCGCGCGCGAACACCTCACCATCCAGAGTTTTGACGTTGACCGCATCGCCTACTTTGAATGGACCCTGGACTTTACGGATCCCGATCGGCAGCAGACTGCGCCCCTTAAGCTCCAGGGCCTGGCGCGCGCCCGCATCGACGATCAGCGCGCCATGGGCCCGGTGAAAGAAGGCGATCCAGCGTTTGCGTCCGCTGAGCACTTTGTTGCCGCGCAACTCCGGTTTGTAAATCAGCGTGCCCACATCGTCGCCGTTCATGATGCGCGCCAGAATCCCGGCGCTGCCGCCATCGGCCAGCACCGTGACGCCGCCCGCCTTGACAAAAGATTGCGCGGCTTGCAGCTTGGACGCCATGCCTCCCGTGGACAGCGCGCCACCTTTGCCCTGGGCCATGGCCAGTTCGTTGTCCGTTACCGACTCAAGGAAAGAGATGCGCCGACCGCGCCCCTGCTCGGGCATGGTCCGTAAGCCGTTGACCGTTGTTAGCAAAATCAGCAGGTCCGCATTAACCAGCAGCGCCACCAGCGCGGCCAGCAGGTCGTTGTCGCCGAACTTGATCTCTTCCACGGCAACGGCGTCGTTCTCGTTGATCACGGGCACGATCCCGTTGCGCAGCAGGGCCGACAGCGTATTGCGTGCATTGAGATGCCGTTTGCGTTGTTTCAAGCCGTCGTGGGTCAGCAGCACCTGGCCCACATGGCACTTTTCTCGGGCGAACATGTCGTCGTAGCGTGCCATCAAACGCGATTGCCCCACCGCGGCAGCCATCTGCAGGTCGGGCAGGTTGTCGGGGCGCTGGCGGATGCCCAGTGCTTCCATGCCCGCGCCAATGGCTCCGGACGAGACCAGAATCACCTCGAACCCTTGGTGACGCAACGCGGCCAGTTCCTTGACCAACGCACGTATGCGCGAAATCCTGGGACGTCCCGAATCCTGCACCAGTACACGGCTGCCGATCTTGACGACCACTCTGCGAGCGGCACCGATTGCATTTTTATGTGTGTCGGTCCTTGACATTTAGCTGTACACCTGAAATAAGCTCCGGGTGAAATGACATTGTTTAACGTTTTTTAAACTTCTTAAGAAATTTGTCGATAAAAAAGTGTTGGATGGTCTGGTATGCCGCGTATGAAAACGGTAAAAGCATGCCGGGAAAAGCCATGAAATTCATTATCGTTTTGCTGGAGAAATTTGTATGGAAACACAGTTAGCGCAACATGAAAAGACAGCCTTGATTCGCGGCGAGTATGCTACGCCGTACAACATCCTCGGCATGCACGAAATCACACACCCTGATGGCGTCATTGTTCGTGCCTTTATCCCTGAAGCCAATCACGTTAAACTGGTGGACCTGGCAAAAGAACAGGAACTGGATATGTTCCGGCTCCACCATGACGGGCTGTTTGACATCGTACTTGAAAATCGCAAACCGTTTCCCTATCGCCTGCGTGTATACGAAGACAACCAGGATCGCGTCATCGATGATCCTTACCGTTTCCCACTGCAGATCACGGATTTCGACATGCATCTGTTTGGCGAAGGCACACATTACCGCACCTATGAAAAGATGGGCGCCCACCTGACCGCCATCGACGGCGTCGACGGCGTGCATTTTGCCGTCTGGGCACCCAATGCCCAGCGCGTCAGCGTAATCGGGCAATTCAACCGCTGGGACGGACGCAGCCATCCCATGCAGCGTCGCAACAACAGCGGCTTATGGGAAATGTTCATCCCCGACTTGAAGCAGGGCGATATCTACAAGTATGAAATCAACGGCAGCAACGATTACATCAACGAGAAATCCGACCCATACGCATTTTTCGCCGAACAGCGCCCAAAATCGGCGTCCGTGGTCTGGGACATGCACGACTACACCTGGAACGATCAGGCCTGGATGCAGACCCGCCGCGAAAAGAACTGGCTCTGCGAACCCATCAGCATCTACGAACTGCATCTTGGTTCATGGCGTCGCAATCCCTCCGACAACCGCTGGTTGACCTACCGCGAGATGGCGCGCGACCTGATCCCTTATGTTAAAGATATGGGCTTCACCCATATCGAATTGCTGCCCATATCCGAGCATCCTTTTGACGGGTCTTGGGGGTACCAGACCATCGGCTACTTTGCCATCACCTCGCGATACGGCACGCCGGAAGACTTCAAGTATTTCATCGAATGCTGCCACCAGCAAGGTATTGGCGTGATCATCGACTGGGTGCCGGCCCATTTCCCGCGCGACGGTCACGGCCTGGCCTATTTCGACGGCACCCATCTCTACGAACATCGCGATCCCAAGGAAGGCGAGCACAAGGATTGGGGCACGCTGATCTTCAATTATGGCCGCAACGAGGTGCGCACGTTTCTGCTCTCCAACGCCGTGTTCTGGGCCGATATCTACCACATCGACGGCATGCGCGTGGATGCGGTGGCCAGCATGCTCTACCGCGACTACTCACGCAAACCGGGCGAGTGGGTGCCCAACAAATATGGCGGCCGCGAAAACCTGGAAGCGGTCAGTTTTCTGAAAAAGTTCAACGAAGTGATCTACGGCGAGTTCCCCGGCTTCATAACGTTTGCCGAAGAATCCACCTCATGGCCCATGGTCTCGCGACCGACTTATCTGGGCGGGCTGGGCTTTGGCTTTAAGTGGAACATGGGCTGGATGCACGATATGCTGCAATACACCAGCAAAGATCCCGTTTACCGCAAATACCATCACAACGACCTGACCTTTTCGCTGCTATACGCCTTTAATGAGAATTTTATCCTGCCGTTCTCCCACGACGAAGTGGTGCACGGCAAACGAACCATGCTCGATAAGATGCCGGGCGATCCGTGGCAGAAGTTCGCCAACCTGCGCCTGCTCTATTCCTATATGTACGCCCATCCGGGCAAAAAGCTGCTGTTCATGGGCAGCGAATGGGGCGTCTGGAAAGAGTGGTTCTACGATGAAAGTCTAGACTGGGACCTGCTCCAGTACGAATCGCACCACAAACTGCAGCACGCGGTGCGCACGCTGAATCACATCTACCAGGAGTATCCCTGCCTACATGAGATCGACTGCTCCTGGAACGGTTTCCAATGGGTCGAAATCCACGACTCGGAACAGAGTACGCTCTCGTTTATGCGCAAGAGCGACCAATGTAAGGACATCTTGATTTGCGCCTTCAACTACACGCCGGTTCCACGCTACGGCTACCGGCTGGGCGTCCCGTTCCCAGGTCGTTATCATGAGGTATACAATTCGGATGGCGAAGAATTCGGCGGTGGCAACGTGCGCAACACCCAGGAAATCTGGGCCGACGAAGTACCCTGGCAGAGCCAGCCCTTTTCCATCGTCATCACCATTCCGCCTCTGGGCGCCGTTTACTTCAAACCGGAAATCATCCCGGAGCCGGAACCCAAGGTTGAAGAGGAAGAAGTTGATGTCGAAGAATCTGCGCAGGAACAAGCGCCCGCAATCGAAAAGGCGCGAGCCGATGACGAAAAAAAAAGCAAAATAAATTGCGAAAAAGGGTAGACAAGCGCCGAATTATGATTAGTATATAGCATCTCAGTCACGAGGTGGGGTAGCGAAGTGGTTAAACGCGGCAGACTGTAAATCTGTTCCCTCAGGGTTCCATGGTTCGAATCCATGCCCCACCACCACCTTCTTAAGACAAAAATGAATAACTTGCATCCCCCACCCCCCCCCATTTACCCACCAACATCCGTGCGAACATCCGGTCAGCAACAGTTGCAATGGCATCGGTTCCGTTGACGGACTTTGCATCAGCAATATTTCTTCCATGCGCATTTTCTATGCAGTTGCGCAATTTGTCAATGGTCGGATCCACTGTTATTGTGTATACAGGTGGTGAACATAGTGAGAAAGGAAGACCATGAAGAGCAGCGGACTAGATGTTGAGCAAGCCATCGAATCCTTGGCTGACCCGGCCTTGGGCACGGTGGTGGCGACCCATGTACGGCGGTTACGGACCGTGTTGGAGCAGAGGCCGGTAGACCAGCCCATGGCCTTATGCGGTATCTGGGGCCGGTCGGATGCGGATCCCGCGATCGAGCCGGAGCGCTGCATCGAGCAGCAGATCATTTCGCTGGCGCAGCGCAAGGAGCGGTTGATGAATACGCGCGTGTTTGTGCCCGGTATTTGCGGTATATCTTTCCATGGCGTGCATTTTATGGATGCGCTAATGGAAGGGGACGTGTTTGACCTGGACGGCAAAGGCAACTGGCAGGTACGCCCTTTTGCAAAGCCGGTCGGTTCTCTCAAACCGCCAGACACGGACGCTTATCCCGAGTGGGAAAAGGCTAAACGGGCGGCGCGCTGTTTCGTTGACAGCGGCATCAGCAATGTGTTCTTGAATACGCCGTGTCTGAGCAGCCCGCTGAACATCGCGATCAATCTCTATGGTCAGGAATTTCTGCTGGCCCTGTACGAAGAGCCGGGCGCGGCGCACCATGATCTGCGGATTATCACGGACCTGATGCTTATGTTGCATCGCTGGTATCTCGAACATGTTCCTGTCGCAAGCCTGCAGGCTGTGGCTGCGGCCACCCGTTTCCGGCCGCCAGGCTATGGCCATCTGTGCGGCTGCAGTTGTCAACTGATTTCCGCGGACCAGTACCGCGAGTTCATCATGCCTTACGAAGAGGAAGTGCTGTCGCTCTATCCGCATGGCGGCATGATCCATCTCTGCGGCATTCACACTCAGCACATCCCGGTCTGGCGCAATATGAAAACAGTGAGAATGCTGCAACTCAATGACCGTGCGTCTGCGGACTTACCCGCTTATTTCAGGGGCTTGCGTCCCGACCAGGTCATCTACAACCTGGAATGTCCCGAAATGCCCTGGCAGCAGGCCGCGGAATTTAGCGGCGGTCGGCGCATCGTACACACCCATGTCACTACGGAAGGTTGGGCTATATGAACATACCCCGAAACGAATACCCGCGCCCTCAGTTCAAGCGCGAGCAATGGCGCTGCCTCAACGGTACGTGGCAGTTTGAAATCGATCAGGCGGACACGGGTGAGGAGCGCGGCCTTTTGTCCCAACTCCTGACCCACTGCATCGAAGTGCCTTTTTGCCCGGAATCCCGCTTGTCCGGCATTGGCCATACGGATTTCATGAACGCGGTGTTTTATCGCAGGTACGTCGACATTCCCGCGGAATGGGCGCCGCAGCGGGTGTTGCTCCATTTTCAGGCTGTCGATTACGAGACCACGGTCTGGGTAAACGGCTGCGAGGTGCAACGCCATCGCGGCGGTTATACGCCTTTCACCTGCGATCTGCACTGCGTGGCTGAGCCAGGGGACCGCGCGGAGATCGTTGTGCGCGCCCGGGACCGCAAAGGCGAACCCAAGCCTTCCGGCAAGCAGGCGTTCGCTTATTGTAACCAGGGCTGTTTCTATACCCGCACCACCGGGATCTGGCAGACGGTCTGGATGGAGCCGACGTTCGAAGTATACATGAAGCGGCCCAGGATCACGCCCGATGTGGCCAACCACTCTTTTCGTATTGCCGTGCCGCTGTCGCAGAGCCGCGCCGGTTACGCCTTGCGAGCGGAACTGCGCTGGCGGGAGCGCCCGATTGCCGAAGCGCATTGCAACCTGGGCCATGATTTCTGCGCTCAGATGGACTTGCGCATTCCGGATGACGAAGTGCACCTGTGGGGGCCGGGCGTGCCGAATTTATACGATCTGCGCCTGGAATTGATCGATGAAAAAGGATCTGTGGTCGACGCGTTTGACAGCTACGCCGGTCTGCGCGGTGTGGCCATCGATGGTCGCGCCGTCCTGATAAACGGCAAACCCGTGTTCCAGCGTCAGGTGCTGGACCAGGGCTTTTACGAGGACGGCATCTGCACCGCACCCACGGACGAAGCCTTGCGCCAGGACATTGTCTGTTCCATGGACGTGGGCTTTAACAGCGCCCGATTGCACGAGCGCGTGTTTGAAGAGCGGTTCCTCTACCATGCGGACCAACTTGGCTACCTTGTCTGGGGCGAATTCGGCGACTGGGGCATGTGGGCCCTGGATAAAGCATGTATCGCCTATCGGCACCAACCCCATGCCGCGCTGATCGTTCAGTGGCTGGAAGCGCTTGATCGCGATTATTCCCATCCCTGTGTGGTCGGATGGTGCGCCTTGAACGAGGAAGCGTATCCCATCACGTCGGAAATGGATTCCCTCGACGATGCGCAGCGCGGCGCCTTTCTGGCTGCCAAGGCCATGGACCCTACGCGTCCCGTTCTGGATGTGTCGGGTCACGGGCATCGCTTGCGTGAAAGCGATGTGTACGATGTGCATGACTACACCCAGGACCCGCTGGAGCTGGCCCGGCGCTATAGCAACCTGGCCCAGGGAAGCGTGACCCAGCCGCACAAGCCGGAAGCCGGCGTGCCGTATGCGGGGCAGCCCTTTTTTGTCAGCGAGTTCGGCGGCATCAAATGGCCGCCCGGCAACAACAGCACAACCGAGTCATGGGGCTACGGTGAAACGCCGCAAACTATGGACGCGTTTTACGAGCGCTTCGCGGCGTTGTGCCATGCCCTTATGGATAATCCGCATATCTTCGGTTTCTGCTATACCCAGTTGACGGACGTATTTCAGGAGCAAAACGGTTTGTTCGCGTTTGACCGCAGACCCAAGTTTGACCCGGCCCGGCTCAGGCAGGCGTTGACCGCTCCGGCTGCTATCGAGAAAAATACGGGTTATCAAAAATCGTCCAGTGATGTCAGCTCAGGGAGCGCCAGGGGATCCTCCTGAACAGCTTCGTTCAGGGCCGGTGCACCATCCAATTTCAGTATAAAAACTGCGCTCTTCGCCGGCCTTGCGATTGGGATGGCCAAGGGCGTGGCACACAAAGCGCGAAGCATATTGTTCGATGAACCTGGCCATCTCCAACACGATCACCGCGGTGGCGCCCGAACCGCTCAGACGCGCCAGATTGGTGTTGTCGATGATGCAGGTATCAGCCGCGTACCCCCAGAACAGCAGCGCTTCGTGAAAAAAACATTTCATCACGAAGCGGTTGAACTTGTAATAGAACTTCAGGTAGCGCCGTTTCGATTAGCGCTGCATCTCCATGCCAGGCTCCTCGGGACGCCGATCGCAGCGTTTCTTGAGAGCTGTGCGCCCGAGGCCCAACTCGCGCAGTCGCCGTGTCAGGCTCGCATAGGGTATGACAAGGCCGTGCTCTTCGTTCAGTTTTTCATGCACGCGTTGCGCGTAGCCAGCGCATTCATGGTAAAGCCGGCGCAGCAGATCTTCGTCGAGTTCGCGCTTG
>CAZOLK010000003.1:0-42182 GCA_964580325.1 uncultured Verrucomicrobiota bacterium
GCAGCCTGCATGACATCACCGAAATCAGACACGCGGAAGAACGTATTGCCATCCTTGGCCGCATGCTCGATGCGGCTCCAGCAGGCATCTGCATCCACGATACTGACGGGCGCTTTGTCTTTACCAACGCCGAGAACCTCGCGCTGCATGGCTACGACAGCTTGGACGAATTTCTGAAGGTCAACCTGCACGAACTCGACGTGCCCGAGAGCAAAGCGCTACTGGCTGAGCGCTTTCGAAAGATCGCCGAGGAGGGCGAAGCCCGCTTCGAGGTCGCCCATTACCGGAAAGACGGCTCGACTTTTCCCCTCGAGGTTCTGGCCAAGCAAATCGAATGGGAAGACCGCCCCGCCATCCTGAGCATCGCCACTGACATCACCGAGCGTAAGCGGGCCGAGAAAGCGCTAAAAGAGAGCGAAAGCCGGGTGCGGACAAAATTGAACGCGCTTCTCGATCCGGAAGGCGATATCGGGACGCTGAACCTCACCGACGTGGTCGATTGCGATGCAATTCAATCCTTGATGAATGACTTCTTCGCTTTGACGGACATCGGAGTGGGGATCATTGATTTGGAAGGAAATGTCCTCGTCGGCACCGGTTGGCACGATGTCTGCACAAAATTTCATAGGGTTCATCCCGAGACGGCCAAACGCTGCCGGGAAAGCGACACGGCGCGTGCATCCGGCGTGGAACCGGGAACCTTCAAGATTTATAAATGCACGAACAACATGTGGGACATGGTGACGCCCATCGTAATTGGCGAAAAACACGTCGGCAATCTTTTCCTTGGCCAGTTCTTCTTTGATGATGAGGCACCCGACATCGCAATCTTCAGGGAACAGGCACGCCTCTATGGATTCGACGAGGCTGCGTATCTCCAAGCCTACCATGACATCCCTCGCTTGTCGCGCGAAAAAGTTGACCAGGTCATGACCTTCTACTGCAACCTGATCGGTGTGATTTCCCATCTCTCCTACGCTCACATCAAGCTGGCCCGAACGAGCGAAACCTTGCGTCAGAGCGAGCAGCGTTTCCGGTCCTTCGTCGAAAATGCCAACGACATAATATATGCCCTCTCGCTGGAAGGCGTGTTTACTTACATATCCCCCAACTGGCTCGATTTCATGGGTGAGCCCGCGGAACAAGCGATCGGAAAATCCTTCGAGCCCTATGTCCATCCCGAGGACGTCCACCTGTGCCGCGCCTTCCTGGAAAAAACGCTGACGACCGGCGAAAAGCAACGCAGCGCCGAATACCGGGTCCGGCATCGAGACGGTTCCTGGCGGTGGCATGTCTCCAATGGCTCGCCCGTCCGGGACGCAGCCGGAACCGTCACCGGATATGTCGGCATTGGCCGCGACGTGACCGAAGCAAAGCAGGCGGTGCAAGATCTCAAGGAAAGCGAGGTCCGTTTCAAGGCTTTGCATAATGCTTCATTTGGCGGCATTGCCATTCACGACAAGGGTGTGATTTTGGAATGTAACCAGGGGCTCACTAACATCACCGGGTATTCCTATGATGAACTCATCGGGATGGATGGGCTCCTGCTGATCGCTGAGAATTCCCGCGAAATTGTTATGAACAACATTGTGACGGGCTATGAACTCCCCTATGAAGTCTTGGGAGTCCGCAAAGACGGGGAAGAATATCCCGTGCGTTTGGAGGCGAGAAACATCCCCTATCAGAACAAGCCGGTTCGCGTGGTTGAGTTCAGAGACATCACCGAACGGAAGCGGGCTGAAGCCGAAAAGGAAAAACTCCAGGCCCAACTTACCCAGGCCCGGAAAATGGAAGCCGTAGGCCGTTTGGCCGGCGGCGTGGCGCACGATTTCAACAACATGCTGGGGATTATTATCGGGCATGCGGATATGATCTTGGAAGATATGACTCCGGATCAACCGTTTCATGCCGACCTTACGGAAATCCGAAAAGCCGGCGCACGCTCGGCCGACCTGACCCGGCAACTGCTGGCCTTTGCCCGCAAACAGACCGTGGCCCCCAAGGTGCTGGATCTCAACAAGACCGTTCAAGGCATGCTCAAAATGCTGCAGCGGCTGATCGGTGAAGACATCGATATGACCTGGATTCCGGGCGGGAAGGTGTGGGCGATAAAAATCGATCCCGGCCAGGTCGATCAAATGCTGGCTAACCTGTGCGTCAACGCCCGGGACGCCATTGCCGACGTCGGCAAAGTGACCATCGAAACCGGCAACATTGTTTTCGATGACGACTACTGCAGGGTTCATGCGGGTTTTGTGCCCGGAGAATATGTACTGCTGGCCGTGAGTGACAACGGTTGCGGCATGGATTCCGAGACGCTGGCACAAGTGTTCGAGCCCTTTTTTACAACCAAGGAACTGGGAAAAGGCACCGGCCTGGGGCTGGCCACAGTCTACGGCGTGGCCAAGCAAAACAACGGATTCATCAATGTCTACAGTGAGCCGGGTCAGGGGACAACTTTCAAGATCTACTTGCCACGTCACAAAGCCAAGACGACCCCGCTGTCGGAAAAGGGTTCGGGCATTCCGAGCACGCGTGGCCACGAGACGGTCCTGCTGGTGGAAGACGAGCCGGCGATTCTGAAAATGACCACCATGATGCTCGAGCGGAAGGGATACATCGTGCTGGGAGCCGGCACACCGGGTGAGGCCATCCGCCTGGCGACGGAGCATGCAGGGGATATCCATCTGCTCATGACCGACGTGGTGATGCCCGAAATGAACGGACGTGACCTGGCGAAAAATATCTTGTCCCTTTATCCCGATCTGAAGTGCCTGTTCATGTCGGGTTATACCGCCAACGTGATCGCCCACCACGGCGTCCTGGACGAAGGCGTCAACTTTATCCAGAAACCATTCTCAAAAGAGGATCTGGCCATCAAAGTGCGCGAGGCGCTGGAATCATGATGGCTCTCAAGACATGCCTTTTTCTCCGCCCGAAGCGAGGATCCATTTAGGGGACGTCCATTGAAATATTGGTTGTCATCAAGCTTTAAGCTAATGAGATTTTATACCGAGAAAAACCCGCATAGACAACACCGGCGCACTGCATCATATCATCTTCAGGGGAATCGAACGCCGCAGGATTTTCCTTGATGAAACTTTGCGAAAAAGCGGGACACACATGAAAGCTGCCAAGCGTATTCTCGGCTCGGGCGATTTTGTAGAGAATCCTTCATAGAGCCGGGTGGGATTGCTCTGAAAATGGCCGTTCTCATCCACCAGCGAACCGACCTTGCCCAAGGGCGCGACCGGCGCCAACGCGGCTGGTCCCACTCCGTGTTGAGCGTCAAATGCTGTTCGAACCAGGGCGTGGGAACCATCAGCCTTGCATTGCGCAGGCATCCCAACCTGGCCGTCATGGCGGCCAGGTTGGCGCTCTCGAACGAACCCATATCGTCCGCCTGGGTCACCAGGTCAATCTGTCTGTTTCAAGCAGCATCATGGCGCTCAATCCGTTTGCAGATCAACCTGCTCTTTCCGGGTTTCGCGGATGACGCGATCCAAAAAAGTCCTGTTCATCCGGGCGCTTTCCAAAGGTGTACGATCCGTATGTTCGTTGAACTTCTTGTCCAGTTCCACGGTCAACCAGTCGTTGTACCGATGCTCGATCAGCGCATCCAGGCATTGATCGACGCTCTGCGCGCAGTCGCCATGGCCCAGTTCGATGAAGCTGTCCTGCGCGATGTGATAATCTTTGATATGGGTATAGACAATGCGGTCGTGGAACAAGTTGATGAAATCGACCACGTCGACGTAGCAGGCCATCAGGTGGGCGATGTCGATGCAGATGTTGAAGTTGGGCAGGCGTTCGATCATCTTGCGCGTCTCTGCGATCGTCTCCACCACAGCGCCGCGGTGCGGATGGTAGGCCAGGGTCAGGCCCTTATCCGCGGCATAGTCGATGGCCGCGCCCAGGTTGCCGGCAAATATGTCGTAATCGAAATCATACGAGTTTCGGCGCGAGTTGGGGATGAATCCGCCACAGGTCATCAACATGTTGACGCCAAGTTCAGCGGCATAGTCCATAGAAGCGCGGTAGTCACGCGTGTTCGGTTCGTAGGGGTTGTAGGTCACGTTGGCGGCGAACGCGGAAATCTCCAGGCCCTGTTCGCGCACAAATGCCAGGCATTCCGCGGGTTCGCCCAGGGTTTCCCGGGTTCCGCCCAATTCGACGCCGTCATAACCGCTGGCCGCGGCATCGCGGACAAAATCCTTCCAGTCCGTTTCGCTTCCTTTGTATTTCGCATAGCCGCGCCAAGTACAAGCGTTGATCGCTGTTTTCATGGTGTATTCCTTTCATGTTTCAAGATGCAGGGAGCAAGGTGCAGGGAGCAAGGTGCAGGGAGTAGGAGTAGGGTGCATCATTTTGCTACAGGTACGATACAGCCTTGTTCAGCGCTGTCCAGGGCTTTTTCGGCCAGCATCACGATCTTGCGGCCATGGGCGGCGTCAGCCACGGATGCGCAACGGCCCTCGATGATGTCCAGGAAATGACGGTGTTTGTCAAAACCCTCATCGCATGTCATCAGCACTGGATCGGAACCCGCTTTTTGGTGATACAGTTCCTTGCCCCACATGCGGTCGAAAACCGAGCCTTTGGAACCGACGACACCTTTGTAATAATCGGCGATGGGCGACATCACACTGCCTTCGACCGTACCGGTTTTGCCTTTGCCATACGTAAAGGTGATCCAGGCATGGTCGTTGTCGCGCGGGTGCTGGTGTTCGCGGCTGGTCACGCGACAGAACAGCGAATCGGGCATGCCGGCCATGTGCACCATCCAATCGATCTCGTGGGTCAGCAGCTCATGCATCAATCCGCCGCTCTTACTGAAATCGGCGCGCCATCCTTTGTGCTTGGCCGGGTCGGAATAGTTCATCCGGCGCGACCAGAGGCTGAACACCTCGCCCAGGTCGCCGTTGTCCAGCATTTTTCTGATCCTTACTGCGTGGGCACCGAAACGCACGCTGAAACCGACCATCGATTGCACGCCCGCCTCTTCGACCGCAGCCAAAATGCGGTCGGCATCCGCGATGGAAAGCGCCATGGGCTTTTCGATCCAGACATGTTTGCCTGCTTTGGCACAGGTCACGGCATGGTCGGGATGGAGGAAGTTGGGCGATGAGATAACCACGGCATGGACATCTTGAAAGAAATCCGTGTAATCCGTAAACACCTTTGCGCCATAGGGCGCGGCCGCTTCACGGGCCAGGTCCTGGTTCAGATCGGCCACGGCCGCGATGGCGCAGCGGTCGGAAAAAGCCGATAAGTGTTTGATGTTGCCGCAACCGTTTTTGCCGCAACCGATCAATCCTATCTTGATCATGGTGTACTCCTTCTCTTTTGGTTTTTTGTTGCTGCTTCCAAAAATCATGCGGAATCCTTGCAGTTCAATTCATAGAGCATGACCACCGGTCCGATTTCGCGGTCCGGCGCCCGGACAATCAGATCATCGAGCATATCGACGATGCGGTAGCCCAACTTCTCGGGATTGATGCGCATGGTGGTCAGGTCTGGTTTGAGCCCATTGTTGTCGGCGGTGAAACTGATGCCCAGCACGGCCAGGTCGTCGGGAATTCGTTTGCCGATCTTGTGCGCGACCCGGTAAAGCTGCGGCGCCATGCCATCGCTGTAAAGGACGACGCCATCGATGGACGGATGCTCGCGCATAAACGTCAGCAGGCGGTCCTCGAGCTGAGGCCGGGTCTCGATCCGGAATTTCTGAGCATAGGTGAACACCACGGGCGGACGCAAACCGGTTTCGGCCGCGGCCTGGCGCATGCCTTCAAGGCGGTAGCTCATGGAATAATGCTCTACCTCGGGCAGCAGCATGGCCAGACGTCGGCAACCGCGCCGGATGAAAAGGTCCACAGCCTGGCGCATGGCGCCGATCTCGTCAAACGTGATGCTGGTCTTGCTCTTGAGCACATTGGTATTGATGTGAAGGCAGGGCAGCTTGAGTCGTTTGAACTGGGCGGTGACAAAAGGCGGCAGATCCTCGAACACCATGATGCCGTCAACCACGTCCTGCTGGAAAAAGACCGGCAGCGGCCCGTCAGGCTCTTCGCTGAACATGTCCATGATCAATACCAAGTCGCGCTGGCGTGCCCGTTGCAACAGAAACATGAGCGTATTGCTGGGGATAGCGCCGGTGGAATGAATCAGCAGCCCGAGACTGCGATGACGCTTATGCAGCAGGCTGCGCGCGGTGCGGTTGGGTCGGTAATTGAGCCGCTGCGCTATGCGCAGCACGCGCTCGCCGGTCTCTTCGCCAAAGCGGATGTTCTTGCTGTTGCTGATGCTCAAGACCGCGGACACGACCTGGCGCGACACGCCGCTCAACCGGGCAATGTCCGCCAGGGTCACCCGCGTCGCGCTCTGCTCGCTCATCCGGTCCGTTTTTCTTTTTCTGTATGATTCCACGAGTAATCAAACTACGCGAACGCGAACGGAATGCAACTTTTTTTTTGTTTTTTTTGCGAACAGGGTGGCGGAAGGATTCTGCTTGCCTTTTATAGCGGATTATGCTGTTGCGTCCAGGCACTACCGGTCCACGCGTGCGCCGCCGCCGCTGGCCAGCTTTTCAACCTCTTTCAGGCTGGCCATGGAGGTGTCGTCAGGTGTGGTCATGGCCAGCGCGCCATGGGCTGCGCCCAGTTCCACGCAGTCCTGCGGATCTTTGTTGCTCAAGAAACCATAGATCAGGCCGGAAGCAAAGCTGTCGCCACCGCCCACCCGGTCGAAAATCTCCAGGGCCGGACGGTGGGTGGCCTGGTAAAGCGTATTGCCGCAGTACAGCAGCGCACCCCAGTCGTTGCGGCTGGCCGTGATCACGCTGCGCAGCGTGGTGGCCACGGCTTTGAAATTGGGATAATCCGCCACGGCCCGGCGAATCATGGCCTTGTAGGCGCTGGTGTTCAGGCATGTCAGGTTTTCATCCACGCCTTCAACCTCGTAACCGAGACAGGCCGTGAAGTCCTCCTCGTTGCCCAGCATCACATCGACGTAGCGGGCGATTTCGTGGTTGACTTCGCGCGCCCGCGCCTGGCCGCCGTTGTCCTTCCAGAGCGAAGCGCGGTAGTTGAGGTCGTAGCTGACCAGTGTGCCGTGTCGCTGCGCGGCCTGCATGGTCTCGATCACCACGTCCGGCGTGGTATCGCTCAAAGCAGCGTAAATGCCACCGCAATGAAACCAGCGTGCGCCTTCGCTGCCGAAAATCGCGTCCCAGTCGATATCGCCTTTTTTCAGGGCAGCCGCAGCGGAACAGGCCCGGTCCGAGACGCCGACCGCGCCGCGCACGCCAAAACCGCGTTCGGTGAAATTCAACCCTATGCGCATCCGGCAGTCTCCGGGGTCGAGACGAAGCATGATTTCGCCCAGCGAGACCTGGTCCCACAGGCACGCGCCGGCTGGTTTGCATTGTATCGGGTTCATAGTCACTCCCCTACCGAATCTCTTGAATCAAATCCAGGGCGTTGCGGACGTTGGCCGCGATATCGTCAAACCGCTCATCGCGGACCAGGTCCCTGGCGATCAGCTTGGATCCCATGCCGACGCAGACAATGCCGGCGTCGAACCATTCGCTGAGAGATTCGCGGGTGGGCGCGACGCCACCGGTGGCCATTAGGCTAGTCCAGGGACAGGGCGCCAGCACAGCCTTGGCAAAACCTGGGCCGCCCACGGCGTCGCCCGGGAAAATCTTGCAGATTTCCACGCCCAATGCTTCGGCGCGATGAATTTCGGTGACCGTGGCGCACCCCGGCATGTAAGGAATCTTGCGCTTATTGCACAGCAGCGCCGTTGCCGCGTCCAGGCAGGGGCTGACCACAAAATTGGCGCCCAGCGCAATATAGTGCGCCGCGGTCGGCGCTTCCACCACGGAGCCGATCCCGAGAATCGCTTTCGGGTAGGCATTACGCACCTGCGCCTCGAGGTGTTTGAACACATCCATGGCACCGTCGCCGCGGTTGGTCATTTCGATACAGGGCGCTCCGCCGCGAAGACAGGCGTCGGCAATACGCCAGGCCGTGTCGCGATCCGGGCTGTAATAGATTGGCAATAGACCGGCCTCGGTCAATTTGTTCAGCACGGTCAATCTTTTGAATCAGGCCATGGGGTCATCCTTCCTTGGGTTGGGTTATCTCCATGGCCGGCAGGTCATCGCCAGGACGTAAGGCAGCGGCCACTTCAGGTTGCTTCCGAACTCGGAGATGCGCCCATCGTCAACCGCGATTGTCGCTTGACATTGTCGTCTATTCAGGGCATCACTAACAGGCATGAAACTGAAACTTATTGGTTGCGAAATTCTGTATCGCGAAATCTGCGCGGTCGTGGCCCGGTCACGCAATTGCGTGGACATCATGTTCATGCCCAAAGGGCTGCACGACATGCCCACTGCCGACATGCTGGCCTGGATCCAGGCGCAGGTCGATGACGTTCCGGCTGACCGTTACGAGGCCGTTGTCCTGGCCTATGCCCTGTGCAACAACGGACTGGCTGGCGTGACTGCGCGCGAGCTGCCCCTGATCCTACCGCGCGCTCATGACTGCATCACCCTGTTCCTGGGCAGCAAAGAACGCTACCGCGACTATTTCTTCAACCACCCCGGCGTCTACTTTCTCACGTCCGGCTGGATGGAGCGCAACAGCCTGAGCGAGGAAATCCGCGAAATGTCCATCATGCACCAGACCGGCATGACTTTGCAGTACCAGGAGCTGGTTGATAAATACGGCGAAGACAACGCCCAATACCTGATGGAAACCCTGGGCGACACCACACGGCATTACAATAAGTTCACGTTCATTGATATGGGTATCGAGCCGGAGTATATGGAGCAGCAGGCCCGCGAATGCGCGAACGACAAGGGCTGGGACTTTGAAAAAGTCGAGGGCGATATGACGTTGATCCAGCAACTGGTTGACGGTCCGTGGGACGAAGCGCACTTTCTGACTGTGCCGCCCGGTCGGCGGATCAAAGCCAGCTATAATGACCGGGTCGTCGACGCGGAGTGACGTTACCGGGAATGTGGTATAATTCGCCGACCGTATATGGATACCACGCCGTTGACCCTGCGTACCATGTCTTTGACATAGGCGCCGCCCCTTCCTATATATTGCCGGCCATGGCCAGGGCATACATTCTTGCACGACAGTTCGCCCAGCAGACGATAGGGAAGATGATTGGGTAGCGACGAAGATTGGGAACAAAAATTTGGTAACTTACGCCACCTGCCGATGTGTTTCCATATAATCCTTGACAGCACGATAGCCGCTTTCTGTCAACACCATGCCCTGTGGTGTCAATTTGACCCATCCCTGGGCACTCATATCATGCTTGACACGCGCCAGGTAATCTATGTTTTCAAACGTCAGGCGCGAGGATATGCGGATAATCAATTCAGAGAAAGTGAGTACATGACCAGCCCGTATTTTCTGTTTGTAAAAAATCTCATAAACCAAACTTTTAATCTCTTCGTAAGCAGTACTCATTTCTTCACCTGACTAAAAAATACTACATCCCGACGAAAAGTCAAACGCATTAACCATTTAATTTGAATGAATTCCGCAAAACCAAAGACTGTGCCGCATTTGACTCGTGTTGATAGGGCTTGACTTAACACGCCAGCGATCGTACATTTCACTCATTTATTTTCATAATTTATTTTCATAATAAGGCAACTTTATCCAACATTTTGGGGCAACCCATGGCGAATACAAAACACATCATTTTTGACATAGGCAACGTGATGATCAATTTCGACTTGACGGTTTTAATCGACCGGATCTATCGCGAAACCGGTAAGTCGAAGCTTGAATTCACCCGAATCCTGACTCGGTTACGTCGGCAATTGGTCGAAGTTGAAACCGGTCGCATCAGCGATGATGCCTTTTTCGCACATTGCACACAAGTTACCGGTTTGCAGTGGGGCCGCGAGGATTGGGTCCGGGCCTGGACCGATATCTACAGCATTAACCATCCTGGCCGCGACCTGTTCCTGGAACTGCATACGCTGGGTCGACCGGTGCACCTGCTCAGCAACTTGGCGGAACACAATATGGAAGCCATCAAACGGGTGGATCCCACCTTTTTCGATTTTGGCCAGCACCACTTCTTTTCCTTTCAAATGGGTGCCCACAAACCCGATCCCGCGATCTATCGCCAAGCCTGCGCAATCCTGGACGCACCATCCGAAAACTGTTTTTTCCTGGACGATCTCAAAGAAAACGTGAACGGCGCCAGGGAAATCGGCATGCAGGCCATGCGCTTTTCCAATGCAGACCTGCCGCACATCCGCGACGCGCTGGCCAGCTTTTGAGAACCCGGCCAAAACCGGAAACGAACAAGCAAACAGAGAAAAGAGAAAGGATACAACAATGGGTGACCGGGCAATGGTTACCGGTCGAAGAGGACAGCGCCGAAGAGGAATGGCACTGCCGGGCGATCCCATTGTTCGCTGTGCTAACTGCCGCTTCCTGACGTGGGGAGTTCGTCGCTTACAATGCAGAGGCTAGAGGGATACCAGCATACCAGAGAAGACCTTTGCCGTGAAGTTATTTTTGCGCACGTCCGAATTTTAGGTAAAAAAATGGCATTGTTGTTAAAAACGTTTTTGCAGCTTGGTTAGTATGGTTGCCCGACCAGGATTTGAACCTGGAACAACTGGGCCAGAACCAGTCGTGTTACCATTACACCATCGGGCAGCCGTTTGGCTGTTTTTGGAAAACAGACACATATCTATGCCTGCTTTTCGCGCAAAAAGCAAGTTAAGAATCTACTTTTTTATAGCCTCTTCCATCCGTCGCAAGGCGCCTGGGCCAAAAACTTCACGGATAATGGCGGATACGCCGGCATGCAGCCTAGCCGGTCGTCCTTTTCTGCGCCGGTTGCAGGGAAAGGCAAACGCTTCTTCTTGCACGGACACGATGCGCGGTTTGTCTTCAGAAAGCGTCAGCGGCCACAATGCACAAGACCTGGGTTTGACCTTGAAAGGAGGCAAACCCAGGTCCAGGGCGGCGGCATGCAACGAACAGAGCACCTGCTGCCGACTGTCGCGAAAGGCAAACAGGCAGCAACCGTTTTCATCCGTATCCAGCGCGTACAACCCATGACCCACGGGTTCAAATACATTCTCGAGTCGGCCCGATGCCAAACGCAAGTGCGGCGCGTATCGTGCGGCCGCTGCCATGCAACCGGTCAGACGGTCGATTTCACGCCATTCCACGCAAACCTCGTAATGGCTGCAGCAGCAAACGATTTGACGGCAACTCAGCGGCGCGCAATCGTGCGCCAGGCTGAGCAAGCTCTCCATGTCATAGAGATAATGGCGATAGGGCACTTGCATAGCCATGGTCAGTGCAAAAACCAGCGCATACCCGTGGAGATCATCCGCATGCCATGTTCCTCGGCAGCCCGGGCCACTTCCTCATCGCGAACCGAGCCGCCTGGATGGACCACAACCCGCACATTGCTGCGCGCGGCCCGATCAATATTGTCACGGAACGGGAAATAGGCGTCCGAAGACAGGCAAATACCGTTGAATTGCTTGAACCAGGCTGCTCTTTCTTCGACCGTGATCGGTTCCGGGTCCGTCTCCAGACCGGCCAACATCTGTTCGCGCTCCTGCACCGATAAGTCCTGGCCCAGAATAAACCAGTCGACGATATTGGCCTTTTCCGGTCGGCTCAATTCCTGGCGGAAACGCAGCGCCAAGGTTTTCGGGTGCAGTTGCAGCAACCATTTCTCGGCTTTGGTGCAGGCCAGGCGCGTGCAATGAATGCGCGATTGCTGCCCCGCGCCCATGCCAATAACCTGGCCGTCATAGGCCACGCAAACCGAGTTGGACTGGGTATATTTGATCGCGATGGTGGCTGTAACCAGGGTTTCGAGCACGTCCTGGCTCAGCGTGGCTGCATCTTTGGTCTTGAATAAGTCGGCTGTGATGGCCGCATTGTTGCGCTTCTGTTCCAGTGTGACGCCGAACAAGGTGCGCTGCTCCATCTCGGGCGGTTCATAGTCCGGATCCATGCGCAGCACCAGGAATGCGCCTTTTTTCTTGGTTTTCAACAGTTCCAGTGCTTCCGGCGCATAGTCCGGCGCCACGATCAAGTCGCTGACCTCCCGTTTCAGCACGCGAGCCAGGTTCAGGTCAACGCATGCGCTGACCGCCGCAGTGTCGCCGAACGAACTCATTCTATCGCCGCCGCGCGCACGCAAATAAGCCTGGGTTACGGGCGAGACCACGTCCTGTTTCAAAAACCAGGCCTGGCGCAGCGCGGCGCCGATGGGGTGCGCCACTGCGGCGCCAGCCGGGCTGGTGTGTTTGAACGAAGCTGCCGCTGGTTTGCCCGTGGCAAGACCCAACTCGCGAACCAGTTGCCAGGCGCCCAGCGCGTCCATCAGGTTGATGTAGCCCGGCGTCCCATTGAGAATCGTCAGCGGCGAAGGATCCGGCAGTATGGCGCGTGCCGGTTGTTGATACGGGTTGCATCCATATTTCAGTGTCAGTTGCATGCCTATTCCATTTCCATTTCCAGTTCCAGTTCCAGTTCTTGGGTGTATTGTTCAATCAATAAATAAAGTAGGGGAAAGAAAGTCAGAAAAATCTCGTCAAAAGCAAGATAATTTTTCTTGATGTCGATGTCGGCGCGCACGAAACCGGCTTTCATCTCCACGCGGCGCAGCCGTAAACCAACCCGCGAAAACGTTTGTGACAGGCTCTTCATGGTGCGGCAACTGCGCAGCCAGTCGCGTTCGATCAGGATCGCGAAGTGCTGACCCAGTTGGTTTGGGAAAAGATCCAGCCGTTCGCGGCAAAGGGCATACATGTCATCGACATACTCGTCCAGGTCTCTATCGCAAAAGGCAGCCCAATGCCGACACAAAAAATGGTCGAAAGCAATATCCGTGATCACGCCGGCGTACTTGCGTCGCGATGGGGCAATCAGGGTGCGGCAACGCCGGTATTCCGGCTGTGCGTCGGTCAGGGCATCGATCTTGCGGTGAAGGATCAAGCCGGCTTTGATTCCCGGGTCCAGGTGGTCGAGTTCGCGGCCCTTGATAAAATCGCCGCAAAGATTGCCGATCAGCCAGTCATGACGCTTTCCTGTCAGTAGTGTATGGGCAAGGTAATTCATGTGATTAACATACCTTGAGAAGATTCGTTTGTATACCCGAATATGGAGCCGTCGGCAAGAAAAAGCGGTTTTCGAGTAGACTTCATGAAATTCTTGACGGCGAACCATGGGCAACCTATGCTCAGGCTTATGAATATGGCTCGGAGAATCGATGCTGAATATACGTATAAAGACCATCTTCTTTTTCCTGACGATGAGCAATGGGAACTCATCGATGGGCGGGCATTCGGCATGCCAGGCCTGCATCGCGCCTTTCGATGTTCGCTTACCTGTTGCCAACGAAGCGGATGAAGAAATCAAGACCGTGATACAGGCTGATATACTCGTTGTCTGCAATAAGAGCAAATTGGATGAAAAAGGTTGTCGCGGAGCGCCTGATCTTGTGGTTGAAGTTCTTTCACCGAACAGCAGCCCTCCCGCAGTGTATGCCGCGGATGATACAATTTCACCCAGCCTGTTCGCCGATTGCATCATTCCATTGGCGGATGACTTCCATTGGTAGCGACCGATCACATTCGCATGCGGCACCGGTTCGAGTATTGGGCCTTGCGCGGCGCTGCCGGTTTGCTACAAGCGCTCCCGTTGCGCGCGGCCATGTCTCTCGGTTGGGGCATGGCCTGGATATTTCACCATGGCCTGCGGTTCCGAGCTGCTGAGGCGCGTAAGCGAATCCGCCTCGTTCTTGGTCCGGAAATCACGGCAAAACAAGTCGCACGGATCGCCTGGTTATCGTGGCGCAACCTGTGTTTCAATGCCGTGGAATTGGCACGCCTACCGGTCATGCGCAAAGCCGACTTTGAAAAATTAATGCCGCAACATCCCCAGCGGGTGCTGGAACTGGGAGCGCTGATCGAGGAACACAGCCACATCCTGCTGGCCGTGCCGCACATGGGCAATTGGGATATCAGCGGCATTGGCCTGCATGTGCTCGGTTTGCCCATCTTCTTCATTGCTCGGCGTCAGAAGAATCCCTTGGCCGACGCGTATCTCAACCGCATGCGTGGCATCACCGGCGTGGAAACCATCCTGAACGATGCGCATGTACTCAAAAACGTTATCCGCAAACTCAAGCAGGGCAGCCTGATGGCGATCCTGCCCGATGTGCGCGCCAAGACAGCGGCGCTGCCGATCCGGTTTCTGGGCGGTGAAGCCAACATTGGCGGCGGCATGGGCCTTTTTGCCAGGCAGACCATGGCGCCCGTGGTGCCGGCCTATATCAGTCGCACAGCAGACCTGAAACTGGAATCGCGTCTACTCGATCCGATTCTTCCGGATCCGAAACTACCCAAACGTGAGGACTGGCTGCGCATGACGCAACAGGTCATGACCCTTTTCGATCAAATCATTCGTCAGCATCCGGATCAGTATTTCTGGTATAACAAGCGCTGGGTGCTGGATCCGCTCAAAGAGACAACGCCACAGGAACCGCGGGATGAGCAACCAGGCTAAACTGATCTTCTTCGATATTGACGGCACCCTGCTCAACACACACGGAACAGGGCGGCGCGCCTTTATCCAGACCTTGCACAAGGTGTTTGGCTGGGATGACGAAATTCCTTACATCAATTTTTCCGGCGCCACGGACAGGGTGGTTATTCGGCGCATCATGGAAAATAATGGCGAGCAGGCAACGGAGGACAGGATACAGGCTTTTTTTAAAGCCATGCCCTTTGAGCTGGACCGGTTATTGGCGGCGCAACCGCCAGAAGTGTGTCCAGGCGTGGATAAGTTGCTGCAAGCGCTGCATGGTTGCGTCCATGCAACGCTGGGGATCATCACCGGCAATATCGAGGCGTGTGCCTGGCTGAAATTGCGTCATGCAAAACTGGACGGTTACTTTGAGCTGGGTGCATTCGGCGATGAGGCTGATCGCAGGGATGACATTGCGGCCCTGGCGTTAAACCGCGGGTTTGGAAAAACGCGTTCGCAGACTTCAGGTCCGAACCACACAACCTGCTATCTGGTCGGCGATACACCGAACGATGTGAAGGCCGCTCAATCCATCAAGGCCTTTTCATTGGCCACGGCAACCGGCTTTTGCACAGAGAAGGAATTGCAGCAGGCCGGCGCTGACATGGTGTTGCCCAATTTACATGAAACCCCTAAAATGCTCGATATTTTCGGGATTTCATCCCTGTCGTAATTATGCGCTCAATTCGTCGATGCTCTGCGGTTTTGCATCAAGCTTACCGTATGTAATGTACACAAAAGCCATGATTTTGCAAATTCGTTTGGGAAAAAGTGAATCAATACACAATGGGCGCGAAAACAGGGTATCCGGCGAGTTTTTCACGTCCGTTGAGAAAGGCTAGTTCAACCAGGAAATCGACTTCGACGATTACCGCGCCCAATTTTTCGATCATTTTTACACTTGCCGCGGCCGTACCGCCGGTGGCCAGCAGATCATCGATCAGCAAAACGTTTTCGCCATGGGCCAAGGCATCTTCGTGGATGCACAGGGTAGCGCTGCCGTACTCCAGATCATAGGAAACCTCGATGGTTTTATAGGGGAGCTTGCCCTTTTTGCGGATGGGAACCAGTCCGGCGTCCAAGGCGCAGGCCAAAGCTCCGCCAAAAATAAATCCGCGCGCGTCAATACAGGCCACTTTATCGATGCGTTTATCCTGATGGCGTTGGGCGAAAAAAGCGATAACCGATTTAAAAAGGTCGGGCTGGGCCAAGACCGGGGTGATATCTTTAAAAATGATGCCCTCGACCGGAAAGTCAGGGATGTCGCGGATGGTTTTTTTTACCTCTTCTATGTTCATATCTATACTCCTCTCCCTTGAACGGGTTGTCCTGTTCCATCATTTCTCTCAGTTTGACGACAGCAGAATTCTGGATTTGACGTACGCGTTCGCGGGTGATGTTGAACCGCTCACCAACCTCCTCCAAAGTTTCGACCTCAACGCCGAAGAGTCCGTAGCGATATTTCAGGATTTCCTTTTCCCGCTCGTCCAGCTTGGTGATCATACGCTCCACTTCTTCGCGCAACTGGTTGTCGTTGATATCGTCAAACGGGGTTTTGATACGATCGTCGCCAATGATCTCACCCAGGCCGCTGTTTTCGTCGTCGCCAATGGGTGCATCCAGCGAAGCGGGCCGAATAGCCACGGTTTTCCAATTGTCGATGGTCGCGGCACTGACATTGAGTTTCTTGGCCACTTCGTCATTG
The DNA here is from genome assembly GCA_964580325.1 of uncultured Verrucomicrobiota bacterium. Taxonomy (GTDB): domain Bacteria; phylum Verrucomicrobiota; class Kiritimatiellia; order CAYTQP01; family CAZOLK01; genus CAZOLK01. The sequence goes on from CAZOLK010000003.1 coordinate 16,312, forward strand.
TTCGGCTCGCGCCCCAGTTCCTCGGCCAACTTGTGTTCAATACGCCGCATTTTGGCGATTTTGTCGACCAAGTGAGTGGGCAAACGAATGGTTTTGCTCTGGTTGGCCAATGCGCGCTTGATCGATTGCTTGATCCACCATGCGGCATAAGTGCTCAACTTGCCTCCCTTTTTGGGGTCAAAGCGCTCCACGGCTTTGATCAAGCCAATGTTACCCTCGGAAATCAGGTCCAACAATGGCAAACCCAGTTGGGCATAGTCCTGCGCAATCTTGACCACCAGCCTCAGGTTAGCCCTGATCAATTTGCGTTTGGCTTCTTCACTGCCCTTTTTGATATAATGGGCAAGTTCCACCTCTTCATCGGGCGTCAACAGATCAATCTGCCCGATTTCCTTCAAATATAATTTTATCGAGCTGCTTTGCGGACTCATGATGCACTATTCTTACACAAAGATATGAAAATCGAAAGTCTAAAAATCGAGAATAGTACAAAAAGTAAGCCAATAGACAAGCCCCCTCCAGTGAGCGCTGAAAGAGGCTTGTATAAGTTTTTTCAAATCAACAAGTTATCGTTTTCAGCCTTCGATCGCTGCCTGAGCTGCTGCCAAGCGGGCAATCGGAACGCGATAGGGTGAGCAACTGACATAATCCAGGCCCACTTTAACGCAGAACTTAACGCTGTCCGGGTCGCCGCCGTGTTCGCCGCAGATACCGCACTTGAGACCGGCGCGCTCGGCGCGTCCTTTGTTCACCGCCATCTCGACCAATTGGCCGACGCCCGTGGCGTCCAGGCTCTGGAACGGATCGCAGGGCAGGATCTTCTTCTCGGTGTAATCCAGCAGGATCGGCGCAACATCGTCGCGACTGAAACCAAAGGTCATCTGGGTCAGGTCGTTGGTGCCGAAGCTGAAGAATTCAGCGGTCTGGGCCACTTCATCCGCGGTCAGCGCGGCGCGTGGGATTTCGATCATGGTGCCGACCATGTAGGTGATCGGTGAGATGTTTTTGGCGATGATCGCGTTCGCTTCTTTGCGGATGATCTTCTCCAGGTAATCCAACTCAGCCTTGGTGCCGATCAGCGGAACCATGATTTCGGGCATCACGTTGACATCCTGGGTCGCCACTTTGCAGGCGGCCTCGATGATGGCCGTGGTCTGCATGACGCACAGTTCAGGATAGGTGATGGACAGACGGCAGCCACGATGACCGAGCATGGGGTTCATTTCTTTGAGTTCTGCGACGCGGGAAGTGACTTTTTCGACCGGCACGCCCAGGCGATCGGCCATTTCTTTCTGCTCTTTTTCCGTGTGCGGCACAAACTCATGCAGCGGCGGATCGAGCAGGCGGATCGTCACCGGCAGCCCGTTCATTGCCGTGAAGATGCCTTCGAAGTCTTCCTGCTGCAACGAGCCCAGTTTCTCCAGCGCTTTTTTACGGTCTTCTTCGTTTTCGGCCAAGATGAATTCGCGCACGCTCCATATACGGTCGCCTTCGAAGAACATGTGTTCGGTGCGGCACAGGCCGATGCCTTCGGCGCCAAAGCAGCGCGCGGCTTCCGAATCCTTGGGCGTATCGGCGTTGGTACGGACCTTAATTTTGCGGAATTCGTCGGACCAATTGGAGATCTGCTCGTAGATTTTGTAGATATAATGGCTCTTGGCTTCGTCGCTGCCTTCGATAATGCCTTTGATCACCGGGCTGTCCTGGGTAGGCAGTTTGCCTTCGTAGACTTTGCCCACGGAACCGTTCATGCTCAGCCAATCGCCTTCTTGATAGGTTTTGCCGCCAACCGTGATGCAACGTTTTTTGTAATCGATCTTGATTTCGCCGGCGCCGCAGATACAGCATTTACCCCAACCGCGAGCCACGACCGCCGCGTGTGATGTCATGCCGCCAGTGGAGGTCAGGATGCCCTGGGCCGCCCACATGCCGCCAACGTCTTCCGGACTGGTCTCGTGGCGCACCAGCAACAGCTTGTCGTCTTTGTTTTTGGAAATCAGCTCTTCGGCTTCGTGGGCGAAAAACACGATTTTACCGGAAGCGGCGCCCGGACCGGCCGGCAGACCGGTGGCGACCAGGTTGGCTTGGGCTTCGGCTTTGATATCGAAGATGGGGAACAGCAATTGCTGCAGGTCGTTGCCGGTAACGTTCATCAGGGCTTCGGTCGGTTCCAGCACCTTGCTGATTTCTTCGCCGGTTTCAACATCTTTGCCCAGCGCCATTTCCACGGCCCAACGGGCGCCAGCCAGACCGGTACGCTTGCCGTTACGTGTCTGCAGCATCCAGAGATGACCTTCCTGAACGGTGAACTCGATGTCCTGTGGGTGTTTGTAGTGTTTTTCAAGTTTTTCCATGATGCCCATCAACTGGCCATGCACTTCTTTCCAGCAGGCTTCCGCCTCGCTGGGCATGTCCGCGATCTGCTTGGGTGTGCGGATGCCGGCCACCACATCTTCGCCCTGGGCATTGATCAGGTATTCGCCCATGGCTTTGGCATGGCCTGTTCCCGGATCGCGGGTGAAGGCCACGCCCGTACCTGAGGTCTCGCCCATGTTGCCGAAGACCATAGTACAGATATTGACCGCCGTGCCCAGCAGGCCGGTAATCTTGTTGATGTCGCGATACTTAATGGCGCGTTCGCTGTCCCAAGAACCGAAAACGGCATTGATGCCGAGATCGAGCTGTTTCTTGGGATCCTGCGGGAAGGGTTTACCAACTTTGCTTTCGTAAACTGTCTTATATTCTTCGACCAGCTCTTTCAAGTTTTCGGCGCTCAGATCGGTATCCAGCTTGACGCCGCATTTTTCCTTCATGGCGTTCAACACATGCTCGAAATCCTCATGGGTCAAGTCGGAGGTAGGGCCCATGACCACATCGCCGAACATATCGATGAAGCGGCGATAACTGTCCCAACCGGCGCGCTCGTTGCCGGTTTTGTCGATGAAACCGAGTACGGACTGATCGTTCATACCGAGGTTGAGCACGGTATCCATCATACCGGGCATGGACTGGGCAGCGCCGGAACGCACGGAAACCAGCAAAGGATCGTTGGGATCGCCAAGTTTCTTGCCCATTTTTTCTTCCAGCAGGGCCAGCTTTTCATCCACCTGGGCTTGCATTTCCGGGGGATATTCGCCGTTGTGCTCAGAAAAGTATTTGCAGGCTTCGGTCGAAATGGTAAAACCGGGAGGCACCGGCAGGCCGGCGTTGGCCATTTCGGCCAAGTTGGCGCCTTTACCACCGAGGATCGCCTTCATGGACTTATCACCCTCGGTCAACTCTTTGCTGATACCGTAAAAGTAAACATACTTATTCGCCATTATTTCTAATCTCCTAGGTTGATGATTGAAAATGCACAGGAACACTTCCTTATGTAACTGAAATTCGGATCATCCTAACAGACTGCCCCCGACTGTCAAGCCAACGAATTGTTTATTTCACGTTGTGAACGCGCTTCATTAAAACCGCGATATTTTGTTGAATTGTCATGCTCATGTCTTATAACATTATAAATACAGTGGTTTTTCAATCCGGGCATTTGCGGGTAGGAGCAAGACAGTTTCGGCCGGAAGCATGCGTGGGCCGGCGAGACATCCATGATGAAAAAGAAGAATATTCGACTTGTTTGCGGGCATACGAAAAGCTTCCAGTACATGTTGCTGATGACGCTCATGTCGCTGTACCTTTTCCTGAACGGTATAGAGCCGACGATCATCCGGGCCGACGTCATTCAATTCGGCACACGAAAATACACGGGAACGATTCTGCGTGAGGGGCCGGATCCGAACAAGCTATATTTCCAACCTGAAAACGGCAACATTATCCCTTTTCCGCGCGAGCACGTAACGATTATTGAAATGGCGGGCGTGACCGATGCGCCGGAATTGCTGAAAAGGGGGCAAACCTACCTGACCCAGGGCGAGCAGAAGCGTATTGGTCAGGACTACAAGATGGCCATACGTTATTTGCTGAGCGTGGAGACGGTGCTGGAAAAAGTGCGTCCCGAAGCCAAAGAAGATTACAAGAAAGCCCGGCGCATGATCAGGGAGAGTCAGTTCAAGCGCGGCTGGATAGATGTGACGGTCAATCACCTGAGCAAAGCCAAGACCCTCTATAAAACCGGTCTGGCCACGCTGGCTTCGGGAGAATTCAAGAAGGCCATTGCCGAACTGGGTGCGACCCGCGATGCTTACGCCAAGGCGCTCAAAGGTTATCAGACGATCAAAGCCGGCGATGAAATCACGGCTGTTTCGCGAATCATCGAGCAGGTCGGCAGCCTGTTGGCGATTGCCGAGGCAGGTTCCGGCGCCGCTGGCTTGAAAGTGGAAGGGCCTCCGAAACAGGTAAAAATCATGCATGAAAGCCTGGAGAACTTACTGGCCAAGATCGACAAGGCTCGTGAGGAATATCCCGAGGTGGGCGCCGCCCTGAAAGGAATGCGCCGCACCATGGCGGAGAAATTCGACAAGACGGTCCAGGTGCTGGAGCGATCGGAACAGATCAACGCCACGCTGAAATCCATTGACGAACTGATCACCCAGGCCAAGGATCAGCGCGCCAACGGCCGGTTCGACGAAGCGCTGGCTTGCAGGTCGCAGGCCGTGGTCAAGCTCAATACCGTGCAGGAAACAGGTCTTTCCACGTTTCAGCAAGAACAGATCGCCGCATTCCAGAAATGGTTGCTGGGCCTGGATTTTCTTATTGTTACCGAACATGTGGACGAGATGACCAAACGCATCGCTGAGGTCAGGACCAACGGCGAGTATGACGATGCGCAGGCCCTGGTCGCGATTGCACACGAAAAATTGAGCAGTTTGACCAAGTTGTCGCAAAAAGGGCTGGATATTCGCCAGAACCTGGAAAAGCGGCTGACGTTCGAGACGGAGATGTTGCGCTTCGCGCTAATGCTCGTGGAAATGGAGGCGCAGCAGAAAACCCGGCAGCCGCAAGCATTCCGCCGGCAGTTGGACCAATGTCAAGAGGCCATGGCAAACCTGAAAAACATGAAGCAGGAGTATGCGGCCACCACGACCAACGCCCTGCCCGAAATGGATGCGGCGCTCAAGGCGTTTGACGATTTCGCCCTGTATGCCGCCCAGCAACTCGAGGCGGTCGGCTGGCTGTTGATCAACGACGAATGGACTGCGCCGACCGTGGACAACCTGGTGGCCTTGTTGCGGCGCCATCTCGACAACAAAAACTTTGAAGATGCGCGTATCTGCTGTCAGCGGTTGACTTCGGATCATCGCGAGGACGAGGGCTTCGCCGCCGCGACCGAACTGCTCGCCGAGTTCCGTTTCCGATACGGCCGTTTCCTGGAATCGAAAGGCCAATACGAAGCCGCACGCGAGCAGTATGAACTCATTGCGGAGCACTATCCGGAAACACCGGTGGCGGCGCCCGCGGCCAAGGCCCGCTTTCATTGCTCAACCATGCTTTTCATGCAAAGCCGGGAACTGGGCATCATCGTCTGTGTGGTCGTGCTGGTCGTGCTGTTGATCGGCATCCAGATTTACCGCACCCAATCGCGCAGAATCGAACGCCGGTTTGCCAATAACCTGGCAAAATTGAAAAAAAGCAGCCTGGCTGACCCTTCCTCCATGCTGGAAGAATTGGGGCAGTTCATCGATAAACTTGAAAAACGGGCGCATCGCTTTCCCCTGGAGCCGATCGGCGCGCAGACGCTGATCCAGGCTTATCGGCTGAACCTGGTCCTGCTGACGATCTTGAAGAAAGAACCCGATGTTATCGAGGCATTGTCTCAGCGTGCGCGGAAGTCGTGTAAGCTCGATACGGAGAACATGACGCCTGCCCTTGCCGATTACTATTTGAAAACCACGTGCACGACACCCGAAGCGATTCAGGTTTATCACGATTATCTTTTCCTGGAACGCGCGCAAACTCAGACCGAACTGGTTGCCAAGATTGTCGCATTGCTGGAAAAGACCTGCCGCATCAGCGAAGACAAGAAGGAATTCGAGCCCACCAAGGAACGGTTGGCTCTGAACATGGAGTTGGCCATGGTACCGGGAAGCGGAACACGCCTGGTTATCCAGAACGGCATCATGGGCGGGCGGCAATACACGTTTGACAAAGAAATCCACATCGGCGCCGCGGGCGACGACGATATCGTGCTGCAGGATGAAAGCCTGTCTGGGCGCCAGGTAGAAATCACGCCCAAAGCCCACGGCGCAGCGCTCAAGGAAGTGGGAACCGGCAAGAGCGTTTATCTGAACGGTGAGAAGCTTGCGGGTCCATGTATGTTGAAAGACGGCGATGAAGTGCGCATCGGCACGACCAGGTTGGTCTACTACAATCGTGAGCGCGCCATGGAAGACGAGTTGTCCTGGCCCCTGTACCATCTTGGGCTGGGCTACCTGCTGCTCGAATCGTATGCACCCGCGGACGCGGCTCTCTCCTACGTTGCCGAGCGTTGGGGCGATAAGTACGAAGCGCTCTGGCACCTTGGCCGGGCGCGTGAAGCCGTGGGCAACATCAGGGATGCGCTGGCGACTTTTCAGCAGGCCATCGAACGCGATTCTTCGCATCACGATGCCTACCATGCCATGGGCCAGACGCTGCTGAGCTATATTTCCAATCCGGCCAACAAATTGAGCAGCCAGGAGGTCGATGAAAACATTGCCCAAGCTGTCGAATGCCTGGGTCGGGCCGTGTCCATGAAACCCAAATACGCTCTGTATCATTTCGATTACGGTCGCGCCTGCAAAATCCAGGGAGACATAGACAAAGCCTTGAAAGCGAACGCCCAAGCGATTGCGTTGGAGCCTGACCATGCCGATTACCAGGCCGAATACGCGGAAATCGCATACGAGGATCAGCGTTTGGATGAGGCGCGTGCCGCGGCCAGAAAGGCGCTTGAAGTGGATGAAAGTTCGCCAAAGGCCCTTTACATCATGGGGTGCATCGACTACAGCGAGTCCGATTTCGCCTCGACGATCGTGCATTTCGACAAAGTGCGCACCATTGAAGCACGCGAAAACCGTTCGGATTACAGTGCATCGCCGGCTTTTGTCACCTGCCTCGGACGAGCTATGTTCGAAACCGGCAAGTATGTGTCAGCCATTCGCCTGCTCGAACCCCACGGCCGCAAATCTCGCGACGCCTGTTTTACCATTGGCCGCTGCTACGCCAACCTGGGGCAAATCGACGATGCGTTCAGGTTGTACAATGCCGTGCTCAAGGATTTCGGGCATGACCCGGAGACGCTCTACTATCAAGCCAGTCTCTACGGCTATCAGGATCAGTTCGATATGGCTCTGCACGTATTGGAGGACATGAGCGACGACAATCTGTACTGGCTGGCCAAGGCGCATGGGCTGCGGGCGCGCATTGCAGCGCACCGCGGCGATGCGGAAGCAACCGCGGCTGCAATACAGGCGGCGCTGGACACGGCGACGGACGCCCCGGAGATCAACCTGGAAGCCGGGATCCTGGCCATGCAGCAGGGCATATACGATACCGCGTTGCAGTTTCTCAAGCACGTTCAGACTCTACAGCCAGGCGAATTGCACTCGATCTATTGGACGGGGCGCTTGAACTTGAAAGAGGGGCGCAAAGAAGAGGCCGAGATCTGTTTCCGCAACATACTCGACGCCGGCATCAATAAAGAACACGTTTTATTGCGCCCGCTGGTGGCCGGATCACATCGTTATTACGCACTGATTCAGGCCAGCAAGGGCGATCTCGAAAGCTCGCTGCATCACCTGCTGGATGCGCGCAATTGGGGCGAGAAAGACGAACACATGGTGCATGACCTGGCCTGCCTGTACGCCAAATTGGGCCGTTTCAAAGAGGCCCTGGCCGAGTTTGACAATATCGATGACCTCTGCGAACGCGAACCGCTTTGCGATATGAACCGCGCCGCCGTATCCGCGGCCTATGGCCAGCAGCTCTTCAATGAGAAACAATACCGAGACGCGCTGCTTCATCTCGATTGTGCGCGCACCATTTACCACGAGTACAACGCCGATGACCTGGAGGACGAAGTGACGGAGGCTCTGGTTGAAACCTGCTTCCGCCATGCCGTACATTGCATCGATGCCGGCGGCGACGAACTGGGTGAAGGCGTCGAGTGCATGGAAAAAATGCGCGAACTACGTCCTGACGACAGCCGCATGATATATCTCAGCGGCGTGGCCTGTTTCAAACAGGAATGTTATGATGAAGCCATGGAATTTTTCCGCGTCGAATACGAGGAGCAGCCCGACGATATAACCACAGCCTGCGCCGTGGCTTTGACCCACGAACATGCCGGCAATTTCGAAGAGACCGAACGAGTTTGGATCCTGCTGTGCAGGAACACGCATCCGTCATCCCAGGAAAATATCCGGGCCCGGCTCGGGCTGGCCGGCTACTACAGCCGGCGTGAAGAATGGACCAAGGCGGCGGAAATGCTTGAAAATATTATCATGGAGGGCCATTACACCTCGTTGAGCGACCAGGAAGCCACGGAAATGCTGGGTAAACTGGCCGCGTCTTTTTATGTGCTGGCCCGCGACCATGAAAGTTGCAAGCGTGTTCTGCGCGACGTGCTGGGCGGCATAAACCAGGAGCAAGTAGCCGAGTTCGTCGGTGCGCTATGCGCCAAGCAGGGCTTGTTGCAGGAGGCCTGGGAACACCTGCTCATGGCGCTGACCATGCCATCGCTCAACGACGCGACTCAAGAACTCTTTGAAGCCGTCTCCATGGCTCTGGCCGCGCAACAGGCCGCTGCCGGGAATCTCAAGCTGGCACTCGAGATGCTGGAGCAAAGCCTGCCCCACTTTCAGTCGGCGCTCAAACAGGAATCCGTGGATTTCAAAGAAAGCGTGCGCAACACCGTGCTGCTCAGCGGCGTTTCCATGGACATCAGCGAAGACACGATCAAGGCCTACCGCTCGGCGTTCGAAGCCAATCCCAAGGATCTCGGCATCATGCGCAACTACGCCATCGTGACCCATCGCTTTGCCATCCAGTTGGAAGAGCAGGGCAAAATCATGGATGCGGATAAACACTGGCGCGAAGCGCACAGCTTGTGGAAATCGTTTGCCGATAATCCATCGCGCAGTTTCTGGCGAAACTTCATGGAGGCGTATAACACCGCGAAATCGGAACGGGAGCAGATCAAAGAGAACGACCTGGACGCCATCCGCAAGCGGGTGTTGGATTGTTGCCGCGATATCCATGTCGAATTAGCCTTGCTCTATGAACAGGGCGACGACGCGAACGTCGACAATGTCAAACGCCATGCCAAATACGCCGCGACTCTGGATGAGAGCAAGACCTTTCTCAAGGATTTCTCCATGAAATTGATGAAACCGAGCAATTTAAAAACTGCGGGCATGTGCGCCCTGATCGATTTCATCATGCACGATTTGCACCAGAAGGATAGCGAAGTGCACAACTTCGCCTGCCTGACCCATCTGAACATGGCCGTTGACCAGTTGTGGCAGAACGACGTGATCAGTTTCCAGCAGCACATGCTTTCGGTTCAGCAGCAATTCAATCCGCAGAGCGAAATCGCGAGCCGTCTGGGCGCCGATTTTGCCAAGAAGGCCGACAACGTCACCAGGACCAGCAGCGGTTTCGTCTCCACGGTCGTGCGCGAAGCCAAGTATCGCCTGGCGCTCGAAGAAGAGAAGAAAGCCAAGAGCAAACTCTTCGATATCGTCATGGTCCTGTGCACCTCGTACTGCGATCCGGCCGCCAATCACGACGAACTGGAGCGCAACCTGTTGACCTTGATCGATGGCATGACCGGGCAGCCGCCCTCGAAAAAATGAAAGCGTGAGGAACCTTACAATGAGCGTTAAACTGAGCGATACGGTCAATCCTTACAGCGAGCGCAACCCGTTCGCCATCCTCGGCGTTGCTGCTGATGTGAATGTCAATAAACTGAAACGCTTCCGGCAGGACAGGATCGAGGACATCCAGCATGAGGACCATGACGACGAAACGCGTATCTGCCTGATCAACGAAGCCAACGAAGCCTACGAGCTGCTCAGCAACGCCCGTTCGCGTGCGCAGATCGAGCTGTTTTCCTTTGACCCCAATATCGGGCATAGCGATTTCCGTGCGCAGGCCGAACAATACCTGAGCCTCGATTTTGACTTTGGCCGGATTCTGCGGAGCAGCGACGAAATCTTTCCCGAAACGCCTGATTTACGCAAAGCCAACGAGCAGTTTTTCAAAGTGCGCCTGGAAGAGAGCACGGAGATTCAGCAATACGATTATGCCACGGACGAATCTTTCCGGCGCGAAGCGCTGGATGCCCTATTCTTTGAACGATAGATGCGCATCATGACGAACGACAACCCCATAACCGACGATCCTTTTGCTCTCGACATCCCCATCGTGGCCTCCGCCGATCCCTCCGCGGCGGAATCACGCGAGGAGCGTATACTAGGGATGCGCCCTGCGCGCGAAGTGGTCTGGCGCCGTTTCAGGGAAATGGAAAAGAAAATCGACAAGCAGGCCGGCCTGATCAAAGACCTGGTCAACCTGGCGGAGCACTTCGATCAGGTGTTACGCACGTTCAAAGAATCCAAGGCCCTGGCCTGGCAGCAGGAAGCCATGGAATACATCGTCAACCTACGCGCGACCCTGCACGATGTCCTGGAAAAGCAAAACGTCTTCCAGGTGCCTATCGAAGGCTGCACATACGACCACGTTGTCTTCAAGGGCGTTGCCATTCCACAGCCCTGGTCCGTGGTGGATCGCTTGGCAGCGGACGCGGAACAGGAGGGCGGGAACGCCCGGGACAAAGCCGGTCGCACCGTAAAACGGGTGGTTCGTTCGCTCTGGGTCCACTTCGCTTTCGGCGAGTTGACAATCTTGCAGCGGGGGCAGGTTTTTTATTAAAAATCTGTTTGGAAAAAGGTAGTTGCACAGCGTACATTCGTGCTATATAAGTAAAGGATTTTTTCAGTGGGTCGCGTTCCCGCGATGTGGATTTGCGAGAGCGCTTTTTTTACACAGTTTGGGGAAGAGAACATGGCAGACATAGGTATCGATCTAGGAACGACGAACTCGGCGGTGGCGCAATTACGCAACATTCCAGAAATCATTGAGGTCAACGGACGCACGACCACTCCATCAGCCGTTTCCTGGGACGACGGTGAATTGCTGGTGGGGCAGTCGGCCAAGGACAATGCCATGATTCTGCAGGCCGTGCTCTCTGTCAAGCGCGACATGGGCACGGATAAAACGTTCAAGCTTGGGGAACGCAGCTATACGCCGCCCGAGATTTCGTCCCTGATCCTACAGGAAATGGTCAAAGCCGCGGAACAACGGCTGAACGAACCCATCGACAATGTGGTTATCACCACGCCCGCCTATTTCAACGATGCCCAGAACCGCGCCACGCTGGAAGCCGCCAAGCTGGCTGGGCTGGAATCGGTGCAACTCCTGGCCGAACCGGTGGCCGCTTCGCTGGCCTACGGGGTGACCGGTTCCGACGAAGTGGTCCTGGTCTATGATCTGGGCGGCGGCACATTTGACGTGGCCGTGGTGGATTGCTTTGATTTCAAGATGCTGGGCATCGACGGCAACAACTACCTCGGCGGCGACGATTTTGACCGCCGGTTGATCGATTTTCTGGTCTATGAAGTGCGTTCCCAGACCGGCCTGAATATCGAGACCAACCGCGAGGCCATACAACTTGCGCGCAATGTATGCGAAAAAGCGAAGCGCGAACTGTCCGAACGTGAATCCACGCGCATCTCCTACATCACCGTACTCGACGGCCACCCGGTCAACGTCAGCATCAAGATCAAGCGCGAAGAGTTCGAAAAGATGATCGTCGACCTGGTCGAAGGCACGCTGGAGAAAGTGGAGAGCGCCATCGAGCGCGCCAAAACCGCCGAGGACCGCTTCCGTTCCAAGGACGATATCGATGCGATCATCCTGGTGGGCGGTTCCACCTATATCCCGCTTGTCAAGCGGACCGTGGCCGATTACTTTGGCAAGGAACCGGTCAGCACGGTCAATCCCGACCTGGCCGTGGCCCTGGGCGCGGCCATTAAAACCGCCACCATGCATGTCAAGAAACCGTCTGACGGCAAGCGCAAATTGCGCATTCAATTGCGCGAACTGCCCATCGTGACCGCCCAGGAACAGCTATCCGTCAGCGGCAAAACCGCGCCCGGATTGCTGGTCAAGATCCATGGCGGCGCCACCGATATCGCCTGTACGGCGGACGAGAAAGGCCGATTTTCCGCGGATATCCAGTTACAACCTGATCGCGTCAATGAAATCGTGGCCATCACCGTGGACGAAACCGGGGAAGAGCGCAAGACCATCGCCGCTGTCAGGCACGAATCCAAGTTTACCGGCGAGGAAGTCAAGCCCGAGATCGTGGACGGCGGCATTGCCGGCCGTTTGCCCTGGTCGCTGGGCGTGGCCATTACCGCGGAAGACATGCGACTGGGCGTCATCATTGCCCAGGGCCAGGAAGTGCCCTGCACCGTAACGTCGCGCAATTACGCCGTCAACAGCATCACCGCGGATCAACCAGGCGTCTGTCCGATCGAAGTGTATGAAGGCGATATCCCCTATGCGCCCTTCAATACCCATCTCGGCACGGTGCGCCTGCAGACGCCGCCCATGCCGGCTGGGACACGCGAACAGCTAGAAATCCGCTTCAGCTATACCGAGGACCGCGTTCTCACCGTGGCCGCCAGCATGGTCAATTTCCCGGATCGCATGGTGACCGCCGAAATTCGCTGCACCAGCCCATCCGGTGAAAACCTGCACATCATCGAACGCTGCGACCGCATGCTCAACCAGTACGACGCCAAGCTCTCAGCGGAAGAAAAGCAGGAGATACGCGAGATGCGCCTGGAACTTCGCGACCGATGCGCGGACTTTCTGAAAGATCCTCAAATAACCCTTTACGTGGAAATGAAAAAGGTCGGTTTCAAACTGAAGCAGAAACTACGCTGCATCGAAGCCAATTACGGTGTTTTTGAAGTAGAATGATGAAGTGCCTGGTCTGTGAAACGCCTGTTCCTGATGACTGCTGGCAATGCCCCGTATGCGGCGAGCGCCTGGCCCAGTGGCTCGAATTGGATCGCGGCGCAGATGAATTCTATCGCGATGCCCTGCATTGCCTGATGGACAACCAGCCCCTGGCCGCCGCGATCCGGCTGGTCAAAGCCACGGTGCTGCAACCCGACCGTCCGGAAGTGCTGAAAACACTGGGTTTATTGCTGGCCGGCCAAGGCTGCACCCGAGATGCCACGTTCTACCTGCGCCGTTACACCAAGCTGTGCCGGGAACAAGGCCTCGAAGAGGATGCGCAGGTAACTCGGGCGTTACGGCTAGTAGGAACATCGCGCCCCTGAACAGTATCTATCTAATCTAATCCTCAAAGGACAATTGGCGCAATTCATGACGCTGAAAGAGCGACAGCTCCTCTCTGGTTAACGCCCAGGCATCCCATTTGTTGAAATACATAATTATCTTTATCTGGCGGTTTATCGATCGATTACGCTTTGATCTCAGAAAAATCGAGCAGGCGGTTGAAGCATCCGGTGATCCGTTGTAGCAACGCGATGCGGTTTTCGCGCAGCGCACGGTCTACGGCCATCACACGCACGCCTTCGTTTGCATCGAAAAACGTATGCAGGGGCTGTTGCAGCCTGGCCAAGGCGGCGTAGGCCGCGGCATAATCTTTGGCGTCCATGGCCTGGTCCAGCGCCTGGTTCACCTCGCTGAGGCAGGCATGCAGGTTCCACTCAGCCGGTTCGACCAGCTTGTCCTCGGCAAACAGGCAATCCGGTTGGTCAGCCAGGATTTTATGGCTGCGCTTGAACACCTCGAGCAAGTCGCCGAACGCCTGTTCGTCGCGGAATTTTTTCAAGGCCACGATCTTGCGATACAAGTTGTACACGTCGTCGTAGGGCGTGGCCACGGAAGCAGCGATCTCGTCGTAGCGCAACGCGTACTGGGTGAATACCGTTTCGATGCGCTTGGTGAAGAAGTCGGTCAGATCCTGGAGCGTTTCGTCGACCGAGCGGCTCAACGCGCCGTCAAACGCCGCATAGAATTCGCGGAACAGGTCCCAGATGGGCATATTGATCTGTTTCTCGATGAGGATGCGCAGAATGCCCAGTACCTGACGACGCAAACCAAACGGATCGGACGTGGCGCCCGGGATTTTGCCGCTGCCGAAACAGGCCAGCAGGTTATCCATTTTATCGGCCAGCGCCACGATCACGCCTGTGGCCAAGCCGGGTAGAGAATCGTCGCGGCCCAACGGCTTGTAATGCTCTTCAATGCCCGCGGCTACTTTTTTGTTCTCGCCGTGGTGCAGGGCATAGTATTTGCCCATGATGCCCTGCAGCTCCGGGAAGTCATAGACCACCAGCGAAGCCAGGTCGGACTTGCACAGTTCAGCAGTGGCGCGTACATTTTCTTCATCGCACGGAATGTAAACGTCCAGGCGGTCCGCGTAGCGCACCAGCCGGCGCACCTTGTCACCCATGGAACCCAGCCCTTCCTGGAAGGTGATGTTCTCGAGCTTGGCATTGCGGTCGCGCGGCGAAACCTGCAGGTCCTGCTGGTACATGAACCGGCCGTCGGACAGGCGCGCGGCCAGCACTTTGCGGTTGCCTTCCAACACGTATTCGCTGGGCTGGGTGTTGGCGGTAATGACAAACGTATTGGTCAGGCTGCCGTCCTCGCGGGCCAGGGCAAAGTATTTCTGGTGTTCGACCATTTCCGAGATGAGCACCTCTTTGGGCGCATCGAGGAACTCGCGCGAAAATTCAGTAGCGGCCAGTTGCGGGTATTCGACCAGGTACAACACCTGTTTGAGCACCTTGTCGCGAGCCTCGGGCCGTGCGCGCCGCTTGGCGCAGATCTTGTCAAGCTGCTCGACGATCATAGCGCGCCGCTCATCCTGGTCCGCGATTACGGCTTTTTCACGCAGGACCTCGAGATAGTCCGAGGCATGCGGTATGCGACACCAGCCTTTGGCCAGCAGCGGATGGCCCTGGGAAGAATCGCCGCTTTTCAAATGGCCGACATTGAACGGAATTATATCGCTGCCCAGCATGCAAAGCAGCCAGCGAATGGGCCGCGCATATTCGATGACGTGGTCGGACCAACGCATTTTCTTGGGAAACGGCAGTCCGAGGATCAGGTCAGGCAGGTTGCGCGCAAGAATCGAAGCCGTGGCCACGACCGCTTTGACCACATTGGCATGGATAAACTGCTTGCCCTTGATATCGCGCACAAAATAGGGAGCATCCTCACCAGCAGCGAGCAGGTCGTCGCGCGAGGGCAACGGCGCGCCCAGGTTGCGTGTGTAGCCCTGGGCCATCTTGGTCGGATTGCCTTGCTCGTCATACAGGTTGGCCAGCGGCGGGCCCTTGCGGGTTTCACGGGTTTCGGGCTTGCCGGTCTCCAGGCCGGAAACAAGCACGGCCAGGCGCCGCGGCGTCCCAGTCACACGTACCGATTGACAGCCTATGTCATGGGATTCGAGCAGTTTGACAAACGCCTTTTTCAGGTTCTCCATGGCAGCCGGCAGAAACGCGGCCGGCAACTCTTCGGATCCGATTTCCAGCACGAATTCCTCGCGCGTGTCCAGCAAGCCGTTCCAGACCGGTGCGCTGAGACAGGTGTCGGTATCGGGTTTGGACGCGATTTCCGCGTCTTCGAGCAGGGGGAAGCCCATGCTCTCGCGCAGACCGACGTAAGCACGGGCCACCAGGCTGGCGAGTTCGCGGATACGCAGGATGTAGCCCATGCGTTCGGTAACCGAAATGACGCCACGCGCATCGAGCATATTAAAAGCATGGGACGCCTTCATGACCATGTCATAAGCGGGCAGGGTCAGGTTCTGCTCCAGACAGGCGCGCGCCTCCTGCTCGTAATCGCGGAAATGCCGGAACCACATTTCATCGCCAGCATGCTTGAAGTTGTAGCCGGAAAACTCGACCTCATTACGGTGGTGCACGTCGCCATAGCTGATTTTGTTGTTCCAGGCCAGTTGAAAGACGGAGTCCTTTTTCTGGATATACATGGCGATCCGTTCCAGCCCATAGGTGATTTCGCCAGTGACCGGCTGGAGCGGGATGCCGCCGACCTGCTGGAAATAAGTGAACTGGGTGATTTCCATACCGTCCAGCCAGACCTCCCAGCCCAGGCCCCAAGCGCCGAGCGTCGGCGACTCCCAGTCGTCATGGACAAAGCGGATGTCATGCTCTTCGAGGCGGATGCCGATGGCCTCCAGCGACGTGAGGTAGAGTTCCTGGATATTTTCCGGCGACGGCTTGAGGATGACCTGGAACTGGTAATAGTGCTGCATCCGGTTGGGATTCTCGCCATAGCGGCCATCGGTGGGACGGCGGCAGGGCTCCACATAGGCAGTGTCATAGGGTTCGGGTCCGAGCGCCATGAGAAAGGTGGCTGGATTGAACGTACCAGCGCCGACCTCCATGTCATAACCCTGGCGGATTACACAACCGTATTCAGCCCAATAGGCATGCAAAGCGAGTATCATATCTTGAAAATTCATAGCGTATCCTCGTGCTCAATCATTTTGTTGTAATAAGGACTATATACCAAAGGCAGGTCGCGCCCGCAACTAATCTTCATTCGATATACCATGCACTTGATTTTTTGACAGAAAGATGGGTGCCAGAAAAAAGCATCCATCCGTACCGAGCCCAGGAATATTATAACGAGTAACAAATAAAAACAATATTGTTGATTTTTGTTACTCGCAATGTATCATGCAACCATGGGCAATACAATAGAATTTATCCAGCAAATTATTATCAGAACCGTTGCAACCCATCCCGCAGGACACCGGTTGGCGTTGATTGGTGGTTTCCGACTTCGGTTTCTCGATCAAAGCGTTCGGGCTTCCGATGATATCGATTATCATTTTGAAGGCGACTTGGTGGAGAAACAACGTGAGTTGCTCGTTTTGTTCAGGCAACGGTTGTTACCCGAAATCCGTCGCACCCTGCAATACCAGGGATCAGCCCAAAGTAAAACCGGGTCCGATGCTGATTCGGCATTTGTGAAAATCATTGAGCTGGCTTTCTGGCAAGATCAGGTTCCTTACAGCCGCATCGAAATTCCGGTTGAATTGACACGCATCGTGTGTGCCGATCCGCTGACTGTCCGAACAGCGTCCGGCATAATATACGCAACCGTATCCGAAGCTGATATGATCGAAAGCAAAGTATTGGCTGTATTCAACCGGTCTCTTATGCAGCACCGCGACCTGGTTGACATTTTTTTGTTCGAGAACCTTTTCATGCCAACAACCGCTAAACGCCTGGCCCTGAAAATACAGGCGCTGCAAATCCCCATATCCGTGATCAGCGATAGACTAGATGATTTAAGCAAGCATGAGATATATCATGCCAAAGCTTGTCAGACGATTATCGAGACGCAACTGGACCCGATCATGGCGCAGCAGATTCATGATGCGGGAGGCGCGCGGATGCTGGTGCGTCAGGTGCATATGCGTTTGATGCAATCGATGCACGATGCAGGGAGGATGGATCGTGCGCATGATTGATTGGCATCGCGCGCTGCTGATGCAGCGCGAGCGCTTCGGCAAAGTCGTCTTTTCGCAGACGGAATTGGCCCATATCGGCAATGTACGTGTTTCATCACTAAATATGGCCCTGCGGCGCCTGGTGTGGGAAGGTGTGTTGACACGCTATGCGCCAGGGCGCTATGGCTTGCCGGGCGCGGTTCAAGCCGACGACCTGGTATGCAGCCTGGATCCCTCAGCCTACCTAACCGGATTCTTCATGCTGCATAAAAACGGTTTGATCACCCAGCGCCCATTGGAAATCACCTGCTTCACTAATCATCGGCACAACCGTTCCCGTGTGCGACAGACCTGCCTGGGACGTCTGGTCTTCGTCTGCGTCAAACGACCGGTCTATCATCCACCCGCTGACATTCAAGCTTTGGCAGCGGAGCAGGCCCTGTGCGATACGGTCTTTCTTCTCCGGCGCCAGGGTGTAGACATGCGCCATGTTGTCACGTTTCGCAAGCTGGAACTCTTGAATCCACAGATCCTGAATGCACACCTGGAACGCTATCCGGCAACCGTAGGCCAGACAATTCACGCTTTGATCACGGAAGGGTACAATATAAAGAAGTAAGATTTAAATTTTTTCTAATAAAAATCAAATGTTGGCGGACTTGTTTTTTTGGGCAAACTGGCGTATAATATTTTGATTAAGTTCTTAATGTATTCGAGCATTCATGGCCTTGTGAGAAGCTGGCTTGAGTTTGGTTTGTAAGGTATTTAGGTTGAACGGATTTTGATGTCAGACAAAGCGCTTTATTTATCTGCGCCCGATACTGCGGAAACAGACATGGATTGCCGTTTGCAGGATGTGCTGCACGGAATAACCGTTGTTTCCCGGCAATTGTTCGATACGGACGATACTGACGCAGCGCTTGGCGCCAGTCTGGAAACGCTGGCGTGCGCCGCTGGAGCGCAAAGAGCATATCTAATGGAAGTGCAGGATATTGCGGATAACGGCGAGCGTCATGCAGCTTTGCGGGCGGAATGGGTTGGCGAGGCGTTGTTCTCCCTTGCCCGGCATGCGGAGGTTTTCCGCGAAAACGGCGGTTTGCAACGCTGGCTCCGGTTGATGGACGAGGGCCATTTTGTCCACGGTCGGGCCGACGCTTTACCGGTCGCGGAGCGGGATTCCTTGCGGGTGCTGGGTTGTGCGGCGACCATTGTCCTGCCGATCCTTATCAGGGGCCGGTTGTGGGGCTGGCTCGGGCTGGATCATGCCCATGAAACAACCAGCTGGACTGATCAGGAGCGCCAGGCGCTGCAAACGCTGCCCGGCCTGTTCGCCGGTTTTATTCGTCAAACCATGACCACCAAGGCGCTGCATAAGCAGGAACGCGAGCACCGTGCCATGACCGAACATGCCACGGATATTATCTGGAACATGGACCTGGACCTGAGCCTGACCTACCTCAATCCCGCGGTCAAACCTCTGCTCGGTTTCTGGCCCGAGGAATTGATCGGCATGTCCATGAGTAAAATGCTGACCAAATCCTCGTTCAACTGCATGAGCAACACCATTGGCAGTTGGGACGGAAACATACAGCCCGGCAAAGTAGACCGTCCGATCCGCATGGAAGTGGAGATGACCTGCCGCAATGGCCGCACGATGTGGACCGAGGTGATCATGAACCCGTTGCGCGACGCCAACGGCATGCTGACCGGTATTTCAGGCGTGGCGCATGACATCACCCAACGGCTCATGATCGAGGAGGTGCTCGTTGAAAATCAGCAGCGCTACGAAAACCTCTTCGACTACGCCCTGTTCGGCTTCTGTATGTGCGAAATGGTCGGCGACGAGCAGGGACGGCCTGTCGATTTTATCACCTTGAAGGTCAACGGCGCATTTGAGCAGATCCTGGATTTGAAACGTGCCGAGGTGTCCGGTAAACGCCTGCTTCATGCCGTACCGAAACTGGCCGGCGACCCCTTGCTGGAGGTGCTGGCCCGGGTGGCGCAAAACCGGGAGGCGACCCGTTTCGAGCAATACGTACCCGTATTCGAAAAATACCTGGAATTCGCCGTTTCCTCACCGCGGCGCGGCATCGTGGCAATCATTTTCTCGGATATTTCAGAACGCAAAGCCGCGGAACAGGCCTTGCGTGAAAGCGAGCGACGCTATTACAACCTTTTTGACAGCATGCCCTTAGGGCTTTTTCACGCCACGCCTGACGGTCGTTTGCTGGAAGTCAACCAAGCCCTGGTCCAGTTGCTGGGCTATCCGCATCGGCGCGAATTGCTGGGCGGCGACATGGCGATCTTGTTTGTAGAACCGGCCCAATGGCGCAAGGGGTTGGAGCAGGTGACGGC
The DNA here is from genome assembly GCA_964580325.1 of uncultured Verrucomicrobiota bacterium. GTDB lineage: Bacteria > Verrucomicrobiota > Kiritimatiellia > CAYTQP01 > CAZOLK01 > CAZOLK01. Next base: position 36,188 of record CAZOLK010000003.1, read on the forward strand.
CCGTCGCGCCATGCGCGGTTTCGAGCTGCCGGTGCGCCGTTATGACGGCAGTCAGGTCTGGGTGCGCGCCCATGTCAAGGCGGTCCAGGACCTGGACGGCGCTATCCTGCACTACGAAGGCAGCTTGGAAGACATCACCGAACACCGCAACGCCGACCTGGCGCTACGTGAGAGCGAGGAGCGTTTCCGCCAGATTGTATCCAGCATCAACCAGGTCTTTTGGATGCGCGACACGGCCACGTTCCAGATCCAATATGTCAGCCCGGCCTATGAACTGATCTGGGGCCGCAGTTGCGACAGCCTGTACGACAACTCCGATTCGTGGCTGGACGACATTGTGCCGGAAGACCGACTGCTGGTGGAGCAGCACATGGAACGCCAGGGCCAGGGCCATATCACGGTGCAGGAATACCGCATTCTACAACACGACGACTCGGTGCGCTGGGTGCTGGACCGGGCTTTTCCCGTGCGCGACGAACAAGGCCGGGTCTTTCGCCTGGCCGGCATTGTCGAGGACATCACCGAACGCAAACGGATGCAGTACCAGATCCGTCAATCGCTAAGCGAAAAAGACGTACTGCTCAAAGAAATCCATCACCGGGTCAAAAACAATATGCAGATCCTGTCCAGCCTCAGCCGCATGCAGGCGCGCAAGGTCTCGGACGATCATTTCAAATCCGTGCTGCTCGCGGGCGAAAGCCGCATCCGGTCCATGGCGCTGATCCACGAGAAGCTTTACCACACCGGCCGGCTCTCTGAAATAGTGCTGCGCGATTACCTCAACGATCTGGTGCGCGAAATCAGCCACATGCACGACTTTGCCGCCGGCGGGTTCAAGATCGATATCCGCACGGACAATATCGTGCTCAACCTGGACACGGCGATCCCCTGCGGGTTGATCGTCAATGAGCTGCTCTCCAATTCGCTCAAGCACGCTTTCCCGGACGGCCGCAAAGCGCATATCGCAATCACGGTCCAAGAACGCAGTCCGGGCCGCTTCACCATGCGCGTGGCCGACAATGGCGTTGGCTTGCCGGCTGACTTCGTCTTGGAAAAGGCGGAATCCTTTGGGTTGCAATTAGTAGATCTTTTGATAAAACAACTGGATGGCACATTTTCGGTCAACCGCGAACACGGAACCGAAATGGTCATTCAATTTAATAATAGTGACGTAGGCGATGAAGAATAGGTGATGTTATGGACAAGGCAAAAATAATGGTGGTGGAGGACGAGGCAATCGTAGCCCGCGACATTGGCGAGATTCTCGTAAACATGGGATACGATGTATGCGCCACGGCCTCTTCAGGCAGGAAGGCGATCCAGGAAGCCAAGGACAAGGAACCGGACCTGGTGTTGATGGACATCGTATTGAAGGGTGCCATGGACGGTATTTCCACCGCGAAGATCATCAATGACAAGCTGGAAATCCCGGTGATTTTTCTGACAGCCTATTCACAAGATGAAATGATCGCGCGCGCCAAGGAAGTGGAACCGCTCGGATACATGCTCAAACCCCTGGACGAGAGAACGCTGCGGCCCATGCTCGAGACATCGCTGTTCAAGGCCCAGCTCGAGAAGCAGCGGCGCAAGAGCCAGCAATACCTGATGACCACGCTCAACGCCATCGGCGAGGCTGTGATCACCACAGACCCCGCGGGCCTGGTGCACATGATGAATCCCATGGCCGAAAAACTGGGCGGCTGGAAATCCAAGCAAGTCGTGACCCAGCCGATCAGCGAGATTCTGCACCTCGAACATCGCCTTAGCGGCGAGGTTGTGCGCAACCCCGTGAGCCGTGCCATGGATTCGGGCCGACTGGAACGGATGGCACCGGATTCCGTACTGGCCACCGAGGACGGCCGGCGGCTGATCGTCTCCGGCAGCGCCTCGCCCATCATCAATCGCGAAACCGGCCAGATGTACGGCCTGGTCTTCATCTTCCGCGACATCACCGAGGAGTGCGAACTGCGCGAAAAGAACGTACTGCACGAAACGTTGCTGGAAACCGCGCAACAGGCCGTGGCCTTCGCCGACCTGGACGGCAAGCTGACCTACATCAACCCGGCTTTCCTGAAACTCATGCACTACGACAATGCCGATGAAGTGCTGGGCCGCGACGCGATCGAATTCTGGGCCGACCAGGATCAGGCGTGCGAGGTGATTCATGCCCTGCGCCAGGGTGGCGGCTGGATCGGCGAGATGAACGCGGCGCACAAAAACGGCACGCCTTTTGAAGTACAGTTAACCGCGGCCATGGTCAAGGATGATGCGGGCAAACCCATCTGCATGATGGCGTCGTTCATCGATATCTCGGCGCGCCGCAAAGCCGAGGAAATGCTGCGTCACCAGATCGAAATCGAGGAATTTGTCTCATCCATCTCCACCGAGTTCCTGGCCTTGACCCACAATGAAATCGAACCCGGCATCGAGCGCGTACTCAAGGCCGTGGGCGAATTCGCGGCCGTGGACCGGTCGTATATGATCCTGTTTTCCGGCGAGTGCCGACGCATCGATCATATCTACCAGTGGTATCGTGAAGAGTGCGGCGAACAGTCCGAATTGATGGAGGGCCTGGCTCTGGATCCGCTGCATTGGCTGATGAAGCAACTGGAAAAGGGCCGCCTGATCGAGATCCCCAACGTGGATGACCTGCCGCTGGACGCCTATGTCGAAAAGGCCCTGTGGAACCTGCTGAATCACCGCTCGGTACTGAGCATTCCGCTGATCATCAACAAAAAACTTGTCGGCATGGCCGGGTTCTCCATGGAATTGAGCCAGCGCGACTGGCGCAAGGAAGAGGTGCGTCTGCTGAAGCTGGTGAGCGAGATTCTAACCGCCGCGTTGTCACGCAAGTTCTCCGAGGACGCCATTCGCAAGAGCGAACATAAACTCTCGCTGACCTATAAATCCATCGGCGACGCCATCATGACGGTCGACGAACAGGGCAGAGTGCTGCTGATGAATCCCGTGGCCGAGCAATACACCGGTTGGCAACAGGACGACGCCAAGGGTTCAACCGTTACCGATATTTTCAAAACCGAACACCAGCTCTCCCGCGAAGCACTCGAGAATCCAGTGGTCAATGTGCTGCGAAACGGCATGGTTTGCCGCATCGAGAACCATACCACGCTGATCTCGCGCACCGGCGTGGAGCGCATCGTGGCCGGCAGCGCCGCGCCGCTGGTGGATGAAACCACGGGGCGCACCTTTGGCGTAACCCTGATCTTTCGCGACATCACCGTGGAATACGCCATGCAGCACGCCCTGCGCTACCGGGTACGCATCATGAAACTGGTCTCCTCCATATCGACCCGGTTCGTGAGCCTGACCAACGACGAAATCTTGCCCACCATCCGGCAATCGCTGAAAAACGTGGCTGAATTTATCCAGGCGGATCGCGCCTTTTTCATCGCCTTCCGCAACGGCGACCAGAACCGGGTCGACGTTGCCCTGGAATGGCACGCGAAGGAACTACCGGGTCACATCAAAGAGATGCGTGAGATGCTGCCCTCCGTTTTTTCCTGGACCATGGATAAACTGGCCGATTGCGAGATGATCGATCTCACCCGCATCGGCGACCTGCCCGAAGAAGCGCGGAACGAATCGCAGTATTATAATGCGCTGGGCGTCAAATCGCTGCTGATGATCCCCACGGTCATCAAGAACGACTGGTTCGGCGCCATCGGTTTCTGCAGCGAACGCCGCGAACGCACATGGACTCAGGAAGAGATCACGCTGTTGCAATTGACCGGCGAAATCGTGGTCAATGCGCTGACGCGCAAACGCATCGAGGAAGCGCTGATGAGCAGCGAAAAGAACCTGGAAGTGACGCTGCGCGAAATCCAGGATGCCATGATCAACACCGATGCCCAGGGCCAGGTGGTCCAGATGAATCCCGCTGCCGAAGCGTTGACCGGATGGTCGCTGGCCGAAGCCGCGAGCCAATCCGTGAACGACATTTTCCAGACCGTCAACCGGCGCACACGCGAACCGGCGCGCAATCCGGCTTGCCTGGTGCTTGAAACCGCTCGCGTCCAGGGACTGGCCAACGACACGATCCTGATCGCGCGCGACGGGACCGAACATACCATTGCCGACAGCGCAGCGCCAATCATGGACGAAAACTCGGGTCAACTTCTCGGCGTGGTCATGGTCTTCCGCGAAGTCGCCGAGCAACAGCCTGACGCCGGACCGGAAAAAATCAAGCCCGCGCACCCCTACACCATCGAGACCTCGATCATCCCCATCATCATAGCCGACCTGAACGAACGGATTACGCAGGTCAACGACGCATTTCTGAAACTGTTCGGGTTTGCCCGCGCCGAAAACGTGCTGGGTCAACCTTTTGCCGTGTTTCTCACAAGCAGCGGCGACAGGGACATCATGCAAGCCCTGCGTGAAACCGGCCGATTCATCGGCGAATTGTCCGTGCGCGACAAAGAAGACACACCCATGGAAATCCTGCTCTCCGCCAGCATGGTCAAGGACAAAAAAGGCGAAACCACCTGCATCATGGGTTCTTTCCTCGACATCACCGAGCGCAAACGCACTGAGCGCGAACTGGAGACGCACCGCAACCACCTGCAGAACCTGGTGGCCCAGCGCACGTTGGAAGTCAGCAACGTGATCGACGAACTACGTCAGGATGTGGCCGCGCGGCGCAAAATGGAAGAGGAACTGGAAAAACAGCGCCTTGAAATGCAGACCTACATGGACGAGACCACCAAGGAAATGGAACGTATCAACGACGAATTGCAACGTGAAAAAGACCGCCACCTGCACCGCGAAGCAGAGATGCAGAAAGTTCGGCAGGAAGCCAATGCCATGGTCCGCGCCAAGTCCACCCTGCTTTCCACCATGAGCCACGAAGTGCGCACGCCGCTCAACGGCATCCTCGGTTTCGCCGAGTTGCTCTCCGAAACCGACCTGGACGAGTTCCAGGAAGACTACGTCGGCATCATCCGCAAAAACAGCAAATACCTCTGCAACCTGATCAATGACATTCTCGACCTGTCCAAGATGGAAGCCGGCAAACTCGAACTGGTCAAGAACTCGTTCAGCCCGTCGGACGTGGTCGCCGATGTGTGCCGCATCTTTGCCGCCAAAGCCGGGGCCAAGAACCTGACCATCCGCACCGAGTTCGATGAAAATATTCCGGCTTTTGTCAACGGCGATGAGGCGCGGCTGCGCCAGATCCTGTTCAACCTGGTCAGCAACGCGGTCAACTTCACTGACCAGGGCGACGTGAGCATCACCGGCAGCTTGGCTGAAACCGGCGAGGACATGATCGTGCTGGAATTCCAGATCCGCGACACCGGCATCGGCATTCCCGCGGACAAACTCGACAAACTGTTCAAAGCATTCAGCCAGGTCGACACCATGGAAGCACTCAAACGTGGCGGCACCGGCCTAGGGCTGGTCATCTGCCAGCGGCTCTGCCACCTGATGAACGGCGACATCAACGTTACCAGCCGTGATGGCGAAGGCGCCTGCTTCACGTTTACGATCCAGGTCGAACACGATGAACATCACGAGCACAACAGCGTGGACCTCGGTAAACTGGATCCGCAATTTGCCGATTACCACCCCTTGAACATCCTGGTGGTTGAAGACGACGAAGAGAGCCGGCGCCTGTTGCAGACTATGCTGGAAAAAATGGGCTATCATCCCGCGGTCCTACCGGACGGCGAGGCTGCGCTAGCAAAATGCCGGGAGAAAATTTTCACGGCTGTGCTGTCAGACTTGCAAATGGAAGGCATGGACGGGTTTGACTTCATCCAGCAACTGCGCCAGGGCTGCGCGGGTGAAGAAAACGTCCAGGCCTATGTGATCGCGATCACGGCCTATGCCGACGACGCCATCCGCCAACGCTGCCGCACCGGCGGCATGGACGGCTTTCTAGCCAAACCCATGAGCATCGACGCGCTGAAAACCGAGTTGATCCGCGCGCACATGAACGCTGCCGTGGAATAAAACCGCCGCCGTCAATGGGAAC
>CAZOLK010000003.1:42192-63244 GCA_964580325.1 uncultured Verrucomicrobiota bacterium
ACACAGGGTCGTGCGTGGCTTACCGCCTAGCGCAATCCGCCAACGCTGTGTGCCGTCCAACCGATAGCGTAAAAACGGGAATCGCCATAGAGCAGCCGCCACTTAAGCTTAAGATTGCTTCGGAGTTCGGAGCCCATCAGTGGTTGAATCCGCTTGACGACGCCCCTGCCCCACTCTATGTTGCATACCATGGATAATGCCGAAACATCTCAAACCAGGCTATGTGTGGGCGCCTTGATCACGGACCCACAGGACCGCCTGCTCATGCTGCGCGGACCCAAGTGGGGCGGATTGTACGGCATCCCCGGCGGCAAAGTCGAATACGGCGAATCGCTCGAGACAGCCCTACGCCGCGAAGTGCACGAGGAGACCGGCCTGTCGCTGGGCGCCCTGCGGTTTCTGACCGTTCAGGAGATGATCGAAGATCCTGAGTTCTACCGTACAGACCATTTCGTATCCGTCAACTATACCGGCGCAACCACGCAAACCCAGTTTATCCTGAACGAGGAATGGACCGATGGCTGCTGGTGCACATGCGACCAGGCGCTGAACTTGCCGCTCAACCGCCCCACCCGCGAACTGCTCGAGGTACCCCTGCCTTTACCGGTCAGTACGCCGGATCGTGTGAGCATCGAAGGCCTGCGAGTGGATTGCATTGTCGGGATTCGCCCCCATGAGCGCGTACGCCCCCAACCGCTGGAAATCTCGGCCGCGCTCAACGTCCACCTGGCGCGCGCCGGTCAGAGCGGCGACCTGGCCGATACAGTGGACTATTCCGACCTGGCCCGTACCTTGCGCCGGATCGCCGTGGAAGGCCGATTCGGTTTGCTCGAAACAATGGGCGAACGCATGTGCACCGTGCTGCTGGCCACCCCAGGCGTTGAGCGCGTGCGCCTGACCTTGCGCAAGCCGTGCGCCATCCCGCACGCCGCAGCCGCAGTCGTTGAGTTGGAACGACCATGAGCGCGAGACCACGGATTGTCGGCGTGCTCAACATATCGCCGGAGTCGCACATCGCCGAATCCGTGGCCCGAAATGTTGACGCCATCCTCGCCAAAGCAGCCGCCTTGCACCAGGCAGGCGCCAACTACATAGAACTCGGCGCGCGCTCCATCAGCGAAGACGCACCGCAAATCGACGACGCCACTGAGCAGGCGCGACTGCAACCAGCATTGCAGGCCCTACATGCCCAAGGTTACACGCTGATGGTCGATACCTGGTCCGAGGCCACGGCCCGGTTCGCCTTGGACCAGGGCGTGGACATGCTCAATTTCACCGGTCGCGCCCCCTCTCCTGCCCTTTTTCAGGCGCTGGCGGACGCGGATACGCCCACGGTTCTCGCCTTCTTACCCTGGACCAACGCCTATGCCATGCGCAATGCCGCACGGGTCAACTATGGCGTTGAACAGATCCTGGACTACTTTGCCGAGCAGCAGGCCAAGGCCGCGACATGCGGCGTGCGCATCGTCGCCGATCCTAATGCCGGCATCTTTCATCCTGCGCTGGACGATGCTGAAAAGATCGCCTATCAACTCCAGGCCATCGCTTGTATCGCACCGCTTATACAACGCGGATTCCCGGTCTACATCTACTGCCCGCGCAAAGAGTCGCTGACCAGCCGGCTGATCATGGCCGGCCTGATCCACCAGGCCCGGCCGAGCTATGTGCGCATCCACGAACCGGACATCTTTTGCCGGGCCGCCAACGCCATGACCGCGAAGGGCCAACCATGACAAACTGCTTCCTGGCACTCGGCTCCAACATCGCGCCCCGCACGAACATGCGCCAGGCACTCGACCTGCTCAACGCAATGCCGCGGTTCGACATCGAGGCCATATCGCCATGGTATGAAACTGAGCCATGGGGCATCACCGATCAGTCCGTTTTCCTGAACCTGGTGGTCCAGGGCCGCTGGGCCGGCGATGCGCACGCGCTTCTGCGCGCAACCCAGGGCATCGAGCAGTCCCTGCACCGCGTTCGGCTGCAACGCAACGGGCCGCGTACCATGGATATCGACATCCTGCTTTTCGGCGACGAACAACACGATACGCCTGAACTACACATTCCCCATCCCGGCCTGCTGGAACGCGATTTCATGTTGCTGCCGCTGCTCGACCTCGCGCCCGACGCCGTGTTGCCCGGTTCAGGCACACCCTTGCATGGATGGCGTGACCGGCTGCGCTATCGCTGCATTCGCAAACGCCTGGAGACAACCCTATGAGCCAAGCATCGCTACAGGGCCAGGTGGCGCTGGTCGCTGGCGGCAGCCGCCGCACCGGTCGCGATATGGCCCTGACCCTGGCGCGCGCGGGCGCCACGGTGCACATCACCTTTCACCAAGACCATGCCGCAGCGCAGGCAACAGCCAGCGAACTGCAGGCCATCACACCTGGCGCCGCGGCCTGGAGCTGCACCGCCGAAAACGAGCAGGACGTGGACGCCACCGTGCGCGCCATCATATACCAGGCCGGTCGCATCGATGTTCTGGTCAACGCGGTCGGCGCATTCCAGGTCAAGCCCATTGACCAGGTCACGGTCGAGGAATGGCGCCATGTGCTGGAATGCACGGTGACCGCAACCTTTCTGATGTGCCGGGCCGTGCTGCCCGGAATGGCTGCGCGCGGTTACGGGCGCGTCGTCAATATCGCCGATTCCGGCGCTGACCTGCTGTTGCCGGCGGAAAACGACACAGCCTACATGGTGGGCAAAACCGGCGTGCTGATCCTAACCAAGAGTCTGGCCAAAAAATACGCGGCTCAGGGCGTCACGGTCAATGCCGTATCGCCGGGCATCCTGGAAAACTCCATCACCAAACCGGCGCTCAAATCCATACCCACGGGCCGCTACACGCCAACCCGGGCCGTGACCGATGCCGTGCTCTTCCTGGCCGACCCCAAAACACAGGACATCACCGGCGCCAACCTCAAGGTGGGCGGCGGCTGGAATATGTAAAAGGATAGTGACTATTCAGGTCCACCTCTGCCCAGAGATCGGTTGACGATTACGCGCGACGATTACGGTTGACGAGAAGAGACCGCACACTCGTGATCCGTCATCGTCGTCCCGGTGTTCCGCCCTCAAATCCCGAATCAAGGCGATTTCGCCGTCCGTGATGTTCCGCCCCTGAATAACCATAGCCTGTGCCATGGCCAACAATGAAGAGGATCGGGCTGTATGAATCCAACGGAAAATACGAGATTTTTCTGCTACTTAGTAATCACAAAGGATATTAACTTGACCTTCCGGATATGAACATATACGGTACTATTGAACTGGAGAATAAATTAAACTGGAGAATAAAGATATGAAAAGAATCATACCTTTGCTATTCATACCTATGATAACCATTTACGCGGATCGCTGGACTCTGGTGGATTTCGGCACGAACCTGACCTCCTGCATCACGCCCTATCCTGGCTGGACCTCGATCCTGCGACACCCGACCAGGACCCAGTTCGTGAATCCCGACGGCAATTCGGCCCATGACGGCATCACCATTGCCGCCGGACTGAACGAGGGTGAGTATTCCTATTTCGGCATTCAGGGCAGCGCGCCTATCGCCATGGCGCCAGGCCATGAAATCATCTGCACCTTATACAACCGCAGCGATTACTTCCCGCTTCCCACCGTGCGTATCAGTTTCAACGACAGCGACGTTCCCGATGCCGGAGAACCGCAGTATCGCTGGTACACCATTTACAACAAAGATATCAACATCAACACCGACTGGGTGCCGCCCTACTCGCTCATCGAATTACGCTATTATATCCAGGACGAATCCATGCTGGCGGCCATCGATGGCGTGGCGTCCACCGGATCGCATTCGCTGATCAACGTCAATTTCGCCTGGTTCGATTCGGACGAACCTCCGCTGGTACTGACCAAAATCGAGTATTCCAACGAGGCAGACCTCACGCCGCCGACCAAACCGGCCAATTTGCACGCGGAACCGTTCAGCACCAGTTCCAATGCGCCGGCAACCTCCGTGCGCCTGACCTGGGATCCATCCAGCGACCCGGCCAACGCTTCCGGCGTGAGCCGCTATTACGTGTATCGCAACGGCGCTTTATATGATCTGGTGTCCCAGGACATGACCGAATACCTGGGCACCAATCTCTATTACGTCGACCTGGGTGCGCAACCCGGCACCACCAACACCTATACCGTGGCCGCCATCGACAAGGCGCAATATGGCCTGTACCCACGGGTCGGACGCGATAGCACCTGCCATCCAGCCAATATCAGCCCTTTGAGCGACCCAGTCACCATCACCACCACGGTCTGGCAATCCAGCGCCCTGCTCAATCCCTGGACCGATTTCGAATACATCGGCAAATTCCGACTGCCCTACATCGTGCCGACCTATGACTGGTCCTATGCCTCGGCCGGTCTGACCTGGTATCCGCACGGCAATCCCGGTCACAACCCGAACACGCACCTGCGCGGCTGCCTCTATGCTTACTCCACGACGCAAAAAGGCATGGGTTCCTTTTCTATTCCGATCCCCGTATTGTCCTCCAGCCTGACCAATCTACCGCGCGCGTCCACGCTGATCCCGGTCAACACCAACCTCTGGCCGCGCATCTACAACGGCAGTACCTTTCCCGAAGGCGGCGGCGATTTCCCGGTGGCCGGCGCGGCGTATCATCCGGGCGGCAACGGCGTTAGCGACCGTATCTACTATTGCATCTGCAATTTTTACAACACGGCTCCGGACGTGCCTTCCCACGGCTGGTTCGACCTCGGTCTGACCCAGGGCAATGGCGCTTGGCATATCGGGGCCGCGCCGCCGTCGAGCATCTGCCCCAGTATAACGGCACGGTCCATGTGCGCGATTCCACAGGCCTGGGCCGACGCCCATACCGGCGGGCGCTCGTTGCTCACCTGCAACAATTTCCTCAGCGGCGGCCCGGAGATCCGCACCGGCCCCAACCTGTATGCCATCGCGCCATGGGAAACCGGCTCCCTGCCCGGCAACGGCGGTGTTGTGTCAGCGGTCAACATGCTGCAATACGGCTTGCTCACCACCTTGTCCAACCGTACATACAACTGGCGTATCGACAACTATTCCGACGGCATGGCCTGGCTTGAGGTGAACGGCAAAACCGCGTTGCTGCTTTCCTACCGCCACCCGACCGGCGATTCCTGGTACGGGGACATTGCCGGCAATAATTTCTGCTTCTACAACATCCCGGAAGCGCCAGCCGGAGGCGAAGGCGGCGGCGCCACCAGTTTCCGTCACGATCTGATGCTATACGACCCCGCGGACCTGGCCGCCGTTATTCGCGGTGACCTGGAACCGTGGGAACCGCAACCGTACATGACCTACGATATCAGCCAGCACTCGTTGATCACGAACGTGCCGGATCCGCAATCGGGTTCGCTTGCATTCTCGTCAGACGGCTACTTGTTCTTCATGGAACCCAACGGCGACGTGGATGAAATGCTGGGCGAGAACGCGATGATCCATGTCTGGCGTATAAAACCGCAACCCGCGGTCGCCGCCATGAACTTGACCGGCAGCGAATTGTCGTTTGCCTGGACTACGGTCAGCAACAACCTATACTGGCTCCAGGAAACGACCAACCTGATGAACGCCGCCGGTTGGACCAACATCACGGCGCCTGTCACGGGCGATGGGACAAGTAAAACCGGAACCTGGAACATCGGTGGAACGCCGCATTCTTATTATCGCTTGAAAATGCGGTCGGAAGAGTAGCGTATGGAGTTTGCAGGCGCAAACCCGGCGGATACGCTTTTTTGCATCGACGATGGGAATGGGTCGGCGCACGAATTTGGGCCTGTACCCGGATGGCAATTTGAGCGGCAGGTCGTTTTTACCGATAGCGTTTCAGCAGACCGGGATTGGCCGCACGAGCAACGTGCGCGACATCCGGTGCGCTAGGTGATCGACAGCGCCTGGAACATGTACAGCCCCAAACCAACGGTTCTCTGTCTGGAGATCGAGGATTGGATCCAGGAGCAGTTTTTTCCCGACTACGGTGAATCCGCTGAGCTAACGTTCGTTCTACCGGCGCACGCTTTAACTCAGGACGTGAACAAGTTGCAAAGCTTGCGACAAAGTTCCAACAAAAATTGCTACAAAGAAGAAATTACCCGGAAAACCCGTTACGAATGCCTTTATATCCATGCGCGTCCATACGAACGCCTGCGCCCTGGATATCCATATTACAGTTTCTATTTGCCATACTCCTTGCTGTCCGTTAAGCTGGAGTAATTGGTAGGTAAATGATGCATAACCGGGAATAAGGCCATGAATCGAACGCCAACCCATATCAGTGAATTGAAGCATGCGGTGCGGATGGATGTCGGTATGCGCCGCCAGAACAACGAGGACAACCATCTCTGTCTGCCTGCGCATGGTGTCTTTGTCGTTGCTGACGGCATGGGCGGTCTGGATGGCGGCGAAGTCGCCAGCCAGGCCGTGATTGACGGAATTCGCGAAGCTTTTGACGGCAGCAAGGGTCCATGGTCGCTGGAACAGAAGCGTGACAGGATCGGGATTGCCATGAACGCAACCAGTCGCTGGATCCGCAAACGCTGTGAAGAGCGGGGTAAAGGCCAGATGGGTTCAACCATGATCGTGCTGGTGTTCGATCCCGCCAATCCCGCGCGGGCCGAGGCTTTGCATGCCGGCGACAGCCGTCTGTATCGCTACCGCGGGCAACAACTGGAACAGTTGACCACGGACCACTCCCTGCTGACCGACATCGGTCATCGCGTCTCCAAGATCTCGAAAAAAACCTTCAAACACGTCATCACCCGTGCCGTGGGTCTGACCGACCAGGTCGAACTGACCCGGACGCCTGTCGACATTCTGCCGGGCGACCTCTTTCTGCTCTGTACCGACGGTTTGTACGATATGCTGGATCAGGCTGAAATGACCAGGATCCTCGCCGCCGGTCAGGACCTGGAACGTGCCTGCCGCATGCTGGTCAATCAGGCCAACAAAGCCGGCGGTACAGACAATATTACGGTCTTGCTGGTCCGTTCGCCCAAACCGGAAACACAAGCGTTTGACGAATCTGAACAGGATTGCACCGCAGAATTCGACATGAAGATGTTTGGCGAGGCCAATGACATAGAGAAATTCTAGTGATCTTGGCGCTAGCCTTCCATCACCGTGATCACCTTCTGAATAACCATTCCGTGGTTGATAATCCCTTTGGTTGCGGCACCGCCGCGCCGGGCAAAAACGCTGCAAACACAATTCTAACATGTTTTTCTGAAGACTGGGCTATCCGGATACGTCTCAGCGGTGTATGCTTTTTTAAACCTATCACGTAGGAGGACCGCACTATGCATCGTTATTTCGGAAGTTCATGTTTGTTATTGTTGATCAGCACGCTGCTGATCGCGGCCGGGGATGAGGACATCGGTTATATCGAAACGTTCAGCCTGGCCCCGGATCGAGAAAAGGCCCTGGAACAGATCATTCCAGGCGCCGAAGATTACTATTACTACCACTGCCTGCACTACCAGAACAGCGGCCAGGAACGCGCATTCAGTCAGACCATGCAGCTCTGGATCAAGCGCAGCGGCTACACGGACAAAGTGCGTGAACTGCTCAACCGCCAGGCGCTGCTGAATTATCGCCGTGACCCGCGCAAGTCGCTGCAGTATATCACCCAGCAGATGAACTTGCATTTCAATCATCAGCGCAAGACCATGGAAAGCAAAGTCAATGCGCCGACCCGTCTGAATCCGAACCTGATCAGCGACAGAACGCTGCTGGAGTGCGCACTGAGGAATTATCGCAACCTGGAAGACATCGAGGATGCGGGCCTGTACATGGTCGGCAAGGTCAAGCTCAACGGCGACCAGCGACGCCACCTGCTCCAGCGGCTGGCCCGCCCCGATTACCCGAACCTGGTCAACCTGGTGCTGGAGGACTTGCAATACAAGCACAACAGCGGTTTCGGATCCCTTCCGATTCACGCCAAGCTACTGCCTACGCAACTCGAGGAATGTCTGCGCCGCGATCCGCAACTGCTCAAGAGCGAACCGTTCATCAACACCTACTTGGCCAAACTGCATCCGGGCGCCGATGTGGACATGGATGTCGACGTCCGGGCGCGCACGCACTGGTTCGAGCGCATGCAGGCATTTGTCGACAAACTGCCGCCCGCCTATATCTCGCTCAAAGCCCACGTGCTTTACCACCGGTTGCGCCACGACCTGGCTCTTGGCGTGTTCGATCAGCCACGTTTCATGGAATACATCAAGATTCCGCGCACCAGCATGAACTATATCAATCCCAACTTTCTCAAACGACGGACCTACGGCTATGACCAGGCCAACTTGAACCAGGACTTTGCCAAAGTCACGCTGCTAACCCCGATCCGCAACGACGAAGCGCTGGTGCGCGAAATGCTGGCCCATTTCTGCCTGCAGATGCGCGACTACAAAGCGTTCAGCGATTATATCCGGTCGACCTATCTCCAGAAGCTCCATGCCGAGACCATGATTCTCAACGGCGTGGGCGATCCGGAGCAGTGGGCCTCTTTGTTGAGCCCGCACGAGTTCAAGCAGATCAAGGAACGGGTGGGCCTTGATTTTGCGCCGGAAAACAAGAAGTATTTCGCGCCGGACGAGGAAGTGCACCTTGATCTGCACCTCAAAAACGCCGGCGACCTGATTGTCAAGGTGTTCGAGATCAATACTTTTAATTTCTATCGCGAGAACAAACGCGAAATCGATACAGCCATCAACCTGGACGGGCTGGTGGCTTCGAATGAGCGCCTGGTGGAAACCGAGTCGTCGCCATTCCTGCGCAAGCGCTGCCACTTCACCTTTCCGGACCTGAAAAAACGCGGGATTTACGTAATCGACTTTATCGGCAACGGCAAAAACAGCCGGGCGCTGATCCAGAAAGGCCGCATCGAGGTGCTGGAGGAGATCACGCCGGCCGGCCAAGCTTTTACCGTGATCGACGAACACGGCGACAAGGTGGAGCAGGCTTCCATCTGGATCGCGGGTCGCGAGTATCTGCCCGGCGAGCAAGGCGACATTGTGGTGCCGTATGCCGAAAAAGCAAGCCACGAAACGATGATCGTGCGCCAGGGCGATTTCTGCTCTTTAATGCCGTTCTATCACATGAACGAGCAATATGCGCTCCAGGCCGGCTTTTACGTGGATCGCGAAGCATTGCTCAAGCATGAAAAAGCGACCTTGGCCGTGCGCCCGGTGCTGACTGTCAACGCCATGCCCATCAGCCTCGAACTGCTGGAACAGGTCCGCCTAACCATCACCTCCACGGACCGCGACGGCGTATCGTCACAAAAGGAGGTGCCGGATTTCAAGCTGTATGAAGACCGCGAGGCGCTGTTCGAGTTCCAGGTTCCGGAAAACATGCAAGCCATCACGTTCAAGCTGGAAGCCAAAGTGCGCAACATCAGCCACAATAAACTCGAGGACCTGCAGACCGAGCGCTCGTTCAGCCTGAACGACATTGACACGCGCAACGCCGTGGACGATTTGCACGTCAGCTTGGTCGACGGCAACTACATCCTGTGGGTCCTGGGCAAGAACGGCGAACCGCGGCCAAACAAACCGCTCAACATCGCCTTTAAGCACCGCTGTTTCAGAAACCAGGCATACACCGGCCTGCGCAGCGACGAGCATGGCCGCTGCTTTCTGGGTCCGTTGCCCAATATCGCTTGGTTCAAGGTCAACAACCAGCACACCTGGCATCCCAGCCTTGACCATGGCGCCATGATCGACGAAATCCATGCCAAAGCCGGCGACACGATCCGTATCCCGGTGCAGCCGGACCCAGGCGGGCGGTCCATTTCGCTTTCGCTGCTGGAAAAAGTCCAGGGCCGGTTCGTGCGCGACCTGGGCGAGACCGCAACGGTGCGTGACGGTTTCGTAACGATCGAGGGCTTACCGGCCGGCGATTACGACCTGCTGGTCATGCCCCACGGCAAACAGTTCACCCTGCGTCTGACCGATGGCGAAAGAAAGCACGGCTACGCCATCTCGGCTACGCGTGCACTGGAGATCGTGAATCCAAAACCGTTGAGCATCGAGCAGGTGGTCGTCGAGAACGACATAATCCGGATCAAACTGGCCAACAGCCATGCCCTGACTCGGGTCCACGCGATGGCCGGCCGGTTCATGCCCGAATACTCGCTGTTCGACGAATTGGGCCGGACCGGCCTGCTTAACCCGGCCCATGCCCAACGCGTGCCGCCCCAGTCGCTCTTCCTGGCCGGCCGCGACATCGGCGACGAGTACCGCTACATCCTGGAGCGCCAATATGCGAAGAAATACCCGGGCAACATGCTCGAACGGCCCGGATTGCTATTGAATCCGTGGGCGCTGCGCAAGGCCGACACTGGCCGGGAATCACTGGATGGCGCCGCCAAGCTGGGGAAATATAGCGGACGGAATGCCTGCCGACTCGGCCGCGGCGCAGCAGCAAGGGAACCGTCAGCGCCGCCGGCGCCCAACTATGCCAACCTGGATTTCCTGGCCCATCCCGCGGTGACACTGTTCAACCTGAAACCCGATGCTAACGGCGTGGTCGAGATCGAACGCGCGAAACTGGGCGTCAAGCAGCACCTGCGCATCCTGGCCGTTGACCCGGAAAACAGCGTCAGCCGGCGCCTGTCCCTGCCCGAACAGCCCCTGCGCACCCGCGAGTTGCGTCTGGTCAAGGCACTGGACCCGCAACGTCATTGCACGGAACAGAAGCTGATCAGCCTGATGCAAAAAGGCGACACGTTCAAACTCGATAACGCGGGCGCGGCCACGTTTGAGGTTTACGACAGCCTGGCCAAGGTCTACCGCCTGTTCATGACCCTGTCCAAAGACAAAACCCTGGCCGAATTCAGTTTTATCCTGAACTGGCCTGAGCTGAAAGAAGAAGAAAAGCTCGAAAAATATAGCAAATACACCTGCCACGAGCTGAATTTCTTCTGCTATCACAAGGACCAGACATTCTTCAAACAGGTGATCGCACCCTACCTGGCGCATAAAAAGGACAAGACGTTCATGGACTTGTGGCTGCTGGGCGCGGACCTGTCCCGCTTCCTGGAACCGTGGAACTTTGGCCGGCTCAACACCGTTGAGCGCATCCTGCTGGGCCGTCGCCTAGATGCGCAGCACGCCAGTGTCGCGCGCCACGTCAAGGACCGTTACGATCTGATACCGCCGGACATCGAAAAATACAACCGGCTGTTCGATACCGCGGTCAAGGGCAGCGCGCTGGAAACCGAAGGCTTGTTCGCGGGGCTTGCCCTGCTGAAGAGCGGCGAGGAAGATCGTATCCATGCCAACTCTCCAATAGTGCCCGAATTTAAGCCGGCGCCAGCTCCCTCCGTGTCCCTGGAAACGGCCCTTGCTGCACCAAACTTGGAAAAGGCCAAGGTAAACGAATCGAAAGAGAAAGCCCCGGATGAGTTAGAGGAATTGGAATTGGACAACGTCGTGGTCATGGACGCACTGGACATCAGCGACAGCCGTCACCGCGCGGCGCGCAAAACGGAACGGGCCAAGATCCGGCGGCTCTACCAGACCTTGAGCAAGACCGAGGAGCTGGCCGAAAACAACTATTACCATGTCCCTATAGAACGGCAGATCGGCGATTTCATCCCGGTCAACGCATTCTGGAAAGACTATGCCGCCGCACCGGGCGAGCAGCCGTTTCTGTCCACCCGCTTTTTCGAAGCCACGGCCAATTTCAGCGAGATGCTGCTGGCCTTGGCCGTGCTGGACCTGCCTTTCAAGGCCAAGGAGCACACGACCGACATCGAGGGCGCGGTCTTCTCGCTCAAAGCCAGCAATGCGCTGGTCGCGTTTCACAAGGAGATCCGCGAGAGCGCCATGGCCGAGAAGCCCACGCCGCTGATCCTGGTTTCGCGCAATTATTTCCGCGCCGACGACCGCTTTACGTTCGAGGACAACGAGCGCATCGATAAATACGTGCGCGACGAGTTCCTGCACCATGTGGTTTACGGCTGCCAAGTGATCCTGACCAACCCCAACTCTTCGCACCGGAAGCTGAGCCTGCTGCACCAGATCCCGCGCGGCGCCATGCCGGTGCACAACGGGTTCTACACCAAAGGGCTGCAAGTCACGTTGGAGCCGTTCTCGACCCAGACCTTCGAGTACTATTTCTACTTCCCGGAAACCGGACACTACCCGCACTACCCAGTGCACGTGGCCAGGAACGAGGCGCTGATTGCCTTTTCCGAGCCATTCACCCTGAACGTGGTCGACAAGCTGAGCAAGATCGACACCGCGTCATGGGATTACATCTCGCAGAACGGCACGTCGCGCGACGTGATAAACTTTATGAACACGCACAACGTGGAGCGCCTTGATCTGAACCTGATCGCCTTCCGCATGCGCGACCGCGCGTTTTTTGACGCCGCGCTGGACCTGCTGCACAAGCGTCACGTCTATCACGACGTGCTCTGGTCCTATGGCATTTTGCACGCGGACACCGCCGCGGCACGCGAATTCCTAAAACACTCCTCGTTCGCCAACGTATGCGGGTTGTACGTCGACACGCCGCTGCTGACCATCGAACTGATCGAACGCCACAGCTACCAGCACCTGGAATACCAGCCGCTGGTCCATGCCCGCGCGCACAAGGTCGGGCGCGAGCGCACCATCCTGAACCAGCGCCTGCTGCACCAGTATCGGCGCCTACTGCACGTGCTCAGCTTTCGACCGCGCCTGGACGATGCCGACTGGCTGGCTGTCAGCTATTATCTGCTGCTCCAGGACCGGATCGACGAAGCCATGGTCGCGTTTGACCGGGTCGACGCCCATAAGGTCGCCACCCGCATGCAAGTCGACTATATGCGGGCCTACCTGGCGTTTTATCGCCAGGATTTCGACGCAGCACGCGCCATTGCACAACGTTATGCCGACTACCCGACGCCACGCTGGCGCAACCTGTTTGCCAATGTGCTCAGTCAACTGGACGAAGCCGAAGGTAAAACCGGCCAGGTGGCGGACAAAGAGGACCGCGGCCAGGTCCAGGATCGACTGGCGGCGACCGAGGCTGCGCTGGATTTCAAAGTGGAATCGCGCCTGATCAAGTTGCGCTACCAGAACCTGGACCAGTGCACGGTCCACTACTATCCCATGGACATCGAGCTGCTCTTCTCGCGCAACCCGTTTGTCCAGGAACAATCCGCCTCGTTCTCGTTCATCAAACCCAGCCTGAGTCAGCGGATCGAACTGGCCGCTGACGCAAATGCCCATGAATGGGCTTTGCCGGAGGCGTTCCGCAACAGCAACGTGATGATCGAAATCGAGGCCGGCGGGTTGCGCCGTTCCCAGGCTTATTACGCCAATTCGCTGACCGTACAGGTCATCGAAAACTACGGTCAGCTCAAAGTGACCCACGAAGAGAGCGGCAAACCGCTGCCCGGCACCTATGTCAAAGTCTATGCCTCAGGGTGGAGCGAACCGCAATTCTATAAGGACGGCTACACAGACCTGCGCGGTCGCTTTGACTACACCTCGCTGAGCGACGGCAAACTGGACAGCGTGCAAGGGTTCACGATCCTGGTGCTGAACGAACAGAACGGCGCCGTGATCCGCAAGGCCAAACCGCCGAAACGCTAAGGGTCCTCTGTGGACCCTTAGCAAGCTGGAGCCGAACCGACTTCAAAGACTGTCGGTGAAATCAGCGGGAAGAAGCGGCAGCCTTATTGGTTGCCGCCATGTCCTGGAACGTGGCCGTGTAACTGACTTGCGCGTCAATCACCACGCCGCCTTGGATCAGCAGACTCACGCACTGCACCTTGCCGACTTCAAAGGCCGCGCTTTTGGCCGTCACCTTGCGCTGACCCGTGAGCAGGTCGTCGGCGCACTGGATGGAAAAAGCCGTGTATTTGAGATCATAGCCATAGGGTTGATACACAGGGCGGTAATCGCCGCGAAAAAGACCAGCGTGCGCCGTGGGTTGAAAACTGACGGCACGCTCTTCAACAGGCCGCTCCTGGGTCTGATGGCGCAGCGCGGCTTTTTTTGAGCGGCCGCGCAACATGTTGGGCTGCATCGTGCATTGATAACCGGCTTTCATCAGCACGCCCGCGGCTTTTTCATAGTCCGTGCCGGGCGGAATATGCCGCAGCACGTCCTGCCGATTCTTGAACGTGAAATTTTCCGGTACTTCGCGCGATTTGACCAGCGTTGCGCAACCCGACAACAACAAAGCGAAGAGCATGACAGATGCGATAACCATTTTTTTCATACAGATAATCATACAGATAATTCCCCTTACCAGCGTGCACAATATGTACCAGATTCCAGATGGTTTGTCAAAGCCAGAGGTGCAGGGGGATGAGCAGGGAGCAGGGTGCGAGACCCTTTTCCGCAGGCATACAGCATGCCGTGTGTCACCGCATAATTTCGTTTAATGCTCAGCACTTTGCGCTAAACGCATTGAATCGAGGCATGAGAGCTGCTTATAGTGTTTAAAACGAAAACATTAACCATGGGATATGAGCATGACGAACACAGACAGAAAACCTTTTCCTTTTACAAGCGTGGGCATAACCGGCGGCACTGGCACCGTAGCCGGACCGCTTATGGAATACATGGTTCAATGTCCCAACGTGGAGCGGATCCTGACCACCATCCGCAACCCGGACAGCGATCGCGGCCGCGAAGTGGCCGCTTCCTCGCCGCGAATCGATGTGATCAAGGCCAGCATAGCGGACCTGAACGCATTGCGGCGACTGGCCGACGAGACCGCCATCGTCTATCACCTAGCAGCCTGGTTGGCCAATACGGCCTTACCCGAAGACCGCAACGAAGTCTACATCGTCAATGGTCTGGCCACCGCGGTGCTGGGCAAGTTGTGCCGCGACCAGGGCAAGAAGATGGTGTTCACCTCGTCGCACAGCGTCTATTTCGCCGGGCCCTACCAAGGCCGAATCCAGGAAGACTTTTTTCCGTTCAGAAACGATTTCGTGGAATGGATCGACGCGGTCAAGGGCGCCTACTACGCACTAAGCGAAGAAATCCTGGCAGGCACCGCATCGCTGAGCAACGCTTCGGCGCACATTGACGCCATTCACGCAGACCTGCCACCGCCTTTTGATCCGCTGATCTACGACAAAGAGGAATACCATATCTATTGCCTGAGCAAACTGCTAGCTGAAACGTTTGCCCTGGATATGGGTGGATTGGTGCTGCGCTTGAGCAATGTATACGGTCCTGGTGACGCTTCCATGCAAGCCGTGGGCGAAGCCTGCCATCGCATCGTGCACGCGGATCCACAGGTCGAGACCAAAATTCGCCAGCCGTTCAAAAAATTGGTGCCCGCCTGTCTGGTCGACATTGTCAACGCATTGATCCGCAGTGCTGACGTCAACCTGCCCGAAGGCGTTCCACCGGTATTCACGGTCGCTTCCCAGGAGACGTATTTAAAGGAAGACGAACTTTTGCGCACCATGGCCGGCGCGCTGAACGCCATTCGCGGCACGGACACGGCTTACGCCATCGAGCAACTTGAGCCAGACCCGGTACAGGCGTTCACCTACGACTTGACCAAGCTGCGAAAGATCCTGCTGCCCGATGTGCCGCTGACGCCGTTCGACCAGGGCCTTGAAGCAGCCTTGCGCTGGCGCATGGACCGCGGCATAGCCTGACCTGGCGGCAGGGGTGCCCCGCCCCTAAGCTTTCCTAAAGCAAAAGACTTAGTAGGGGCGGAATGCCCCTGCCACCAAACGCATGGCATGGCGATACGTGCTGGGCGGCAGGCCGATCTTTTTTTTGAACAGCCGCGAGAACTGAGCCGGGTCCTGGTAACCCAGGCGAAAGGCGATGCCCTCAACGGTATTCTCCTGCGTTCGAAGCAAGGCCGCAGCCGCGCGCATGCGCCGGGTCAACACGTAATCGTGGGGCGCCACGCCGAACTTGCTTTTGAACAACCCGCGAAAACGGCTGTAGGAAAGACCAAGCCCCCGCGCCTCGTCCTGAAAATCGACATCCGCGAAAGGCTCGTCATCGATTCGCGAAGCTACCTGCTCTAGGCCGGCGCCATGGATAATCCGGACGCCTTGCTCCTGCTTTTCGCGCATCAGGGCCAACAGCAAATTCTCGGTCAGCAAAACGCGCTCCGCCTGCCGACGTACATCCGCCTCATGGGTCAGCACGATCAATTGGCCAAACAGGCTGAGCACGGTCCGGACATCGCGTACAAAATAATAGCCCATGTCGGATAAAAGCATGAAGCCCTCCTCCAACAGACACCGTGCGCGATCACCGGACATCAGCACCCAGTGGTGATGCCAGCCCTGCTCATCCACGGCGCCGTACTGGTAGGTATGTTGTGGGTGATGCCAGAAAACCACGGGCCGCTCCAGCACCGTGCACGGCCCGCCATCCAGGCCAAAAAACATGCGGCCGGTATGGAGATATTCGATCGAATACGTGTCAGGGAACCGCGTATCCAGCACTGCCGTGCAATGCGTTGAAGCATCGGCGTCACAAAACACGGGATCGTCGAAATAGCTCATTGTGCAGCTTTTCTTATATCGCGGGAACCGCTTCGCGCACCTCGTGCATGTGATCGCATATACGCAGGGCCTGGTCTTTTGTATGCACCTGGATCTGATAAACCACGCGGGCGCCCTCGGTTTTATAGGGCAGCGTTTCAGGACGATCCTCCAGGCTGAACGCTTCGTGCATCTGGACAATGGGCTCAAAATAGCGGTAGGCGTCGTAGATATATTCCGGATCGCGCTTCTTGTTGGCTTCGTGGCTGAGGTTGATCAGGCGCAACCCCGGAATGTTTCTGAAATATCCCCATTGGTGCCGTGCATGCGCGCAGCAATGGATGCCAATGCCGCCATAGCGTTGCGACAACTCGATCAGGTCGTTGAGGAAGAACTCTTCGAACATATCCGCGCTGACCGAGCCGACTTCATCCTCGGACAAGGTGATGCCGCCATGCATGAAATAATCGGGGCAGTGCGCGACAAATTCCGGACCGTAACGGCGCAACCATTCGTCATGGAAATTCATGACCAGGTTCTTGACCTTTGCGGCCAGCGCCTTGACAACCTCCGGTTCCTCGACCATAGAGCAGAACAGATCGCTCTTATCCCAGAGTTCCGCCACAATCCCCATGGGACTCTGCATATCGACCAGCCGCTGGGTCGCCTCAAGCCCGCCGCGCCGCTGCAATTCGTCGGCAATGTCGAACAGGTAGGCCAGCGACGAATCTTCGATTGCGGGCATCTCGAGCTTATCCGCGTCCGCCGCACTGAATACGCGCGGTCGGGCAAACGGCATGGTATGGTCCGACCGCGAAACCTCGCAACCGAACGCTTCGGCGAAAATCTCCGTGCCGGTCAAATTGTCCAGGTAGGGCACGAAATCGTCGTGCAGCCAATGGGTCTGGGCCAATGCGTATTCGTAGTGCGCCCAAGCTGCTTCAATGCGCTCCTGCTTTTTACTCGGCCAGCGCTTGACCCAGGGCGGCAACACAATGTTCGGATCGCGATAACGTACAAAAAACATAAATCCCGGTTCCGCTCCAGGTTCCAGAAACCGGCGCCACCGTTGCTTGCGTCCCGCCACGCTGCTGTCACACCCATCAGACTGCTGCTCAAACATAATCCATACTCCCGTTATTGACTTTTATGACTATACACGATCAAACGCTATTGGCAAGAATTTAAGCTATAATCATGGGATTTGAATAGCCAGATTGCCTTTTTTCATGACTTATTTGACTGAAATATGAAAGAATTCTGGATAACATTGATTATTGCTATTCCGGGCACAAGCAGGTATACAGTCATGTTCAATCACTTGGAAAGAAGCATGACCATGGAACGCAACATTCTACGACGCAACTATTTGCTCCATTCGCTGGAAGGCGGCTTATATATGGGCGGGATGCAGTTCATCGCGCCTGAGGCTGTGCTGCCGCGGATGATCGATACGCTGGGCGGGCCAGCCTGGATGATTTCGCTGATGCCGATCGCGCTGTTTGCCGGCATCAGCTTACCTGGTCTGTTCATGGCCCATCGCATCGAACAATTCCACCTGATGAAGCCGCTGATCCTGGTGAGTGGTTTGTTTCAGCGTTTGCCGTTAATCCTGGCTGCCCTGGGCCTGCTGTTCCTCTGGCCGACCCATCCCGGCGTCGCTTTGTGCCTGGCTTTTCTGGCGCCGCTGCTGTCCGGTCTGGCCGGCGGCATAACGTTTACGGCCTGGCAAGAGTTGCTGGCCAAGACGCTGCCGCGTAATCGGCGTGCATCCGTGTTTGCCGTGCGCTATATCCTGATGTCGTCCCTGGGCCTGGCCTCGGGCTGCGCTATCGCGGCCATCCTCACCTTGTTTCCCGGCGCTGCCGGTTACGGACTGCTCTACCTTTGCGCCTTCTGCTTCACCCTGCTCTCCTACCTGCTGTTCGCGTTTATCGTGGAAAAGCCTCACCCGCCAACCCATCACGGCCCGCCTCTGTCCCTGGGCGCTAACCTTTCGGCCATCCCGAGCCTACTGCGCACGCAACCCGCAATGCGCCGTTTCAACATGGCCCAGGTCATGTCTACCGGCATTTACATTGTATTGCCATTTCTCGCCATTCATGCCCTGCGCGTGACCAATCAGCCTGACAGCTATATCGGATTTTTTGTCGCCGCCCAGATGATCGGCTCCATTGTCGGCAATACGCTGGCTGGTTACGCTGGCGACCGCTGGGGCGGTAAAGTGCCCTGCTTCTGGTCCTCGCTACTGATCCTGGGCCTATTCGTCTGGCTGCCGTTCTGCCGCTCGGAATCCAGCTTTATCACTGGCTTCGCGCTGCTGGGGGCAGCCATGTTCGGCCTGCGCGTCGGGTTGATGTGCCTGCGCCTGGAAGTGTGCCCTGAGGCGAAACGCTCGACCAACCTGGCGGTCAGCGGCTTTCTGCTGGGTTTAGCCATGCTGGGCGCGGCCGCGCTGAGCGCCTGGCTGTGGGGCGGTCCCGGATTCAACGCGCTCTGCGCGGTCAGCGCCCTGATGCTGGCCGCAGCCGCAGCCTGCTTCCAGAGCATGCCAGCGCGTGATGGTCATTAGTCATTGGTCATTAGTCACTGATAACTGATCATCCGTGTTGTCATTGGTTTATCTATCGATTTGGACATAACAAGATCAGTTCCGGCTATTCCCACACCCCCGCGGCGCCAGCTATACTTGGGCACTACATAACCCGAACCAGGATAACCCGAACCAGGAGCACAATATGAGTACAAAAAGATGGATGAAACAGGGGCTTGCGGGATTGGCGCTCTGCTGGCTTGTCGACGCAACCGCTACCGACCTGCCGGCAGCGTTGGACATAAACGGCGGGTTGGCCATTCACCTGGGTTGCGGCAATGGCATGCTGGCGATCGAGCTGGGCGCCCGCCACGAGCGTCTGCTGGTGCATGGTCTGGACCGCAAAGCCGACCGCGTTGTGCAGGCTCGCAGGAATGCCGTGGAACGCCGGCTCACGGAACGTGTGTCGTTCGCCACTTTGCATGGCAACAACCTGCCCTATGTGGAAAATCTGGCCAACCTGCTGATTGTATCAGACGATGACGGTATCCCGCGACAGGAACTGGAACGTGTGCTCCGGCCCGGTGGTAAACTCGTCTTTATACATCCGGAAACCGAACGCCAGAAACCGTCGTTCGTCAAGCCCCTGCCCGTTGACCAGGACGAGTGGACCCATTTTCTGTACGCACCGGACAACAACGCCGTATCCCGCGATCTGCGCGTCGCGCCACCACGCAACTTGCAATGGGTCGGCGGCCCCACTTATTCGCGGCACCACGACCACCTGTCCAGCGTCAGCGCCATGGTCACGGCTGGCGGCAGGATTTTCGCCATCATGGACAAAGGTTCGCCATCGTCCATTCTGCTGCCGCCGCACTGGACGCTGATCGCCCGAGACGCGTTCAACGGCGTAACCTTATGGGAAAAACCGATCGCGCCCTGGTTCGACGCCCTGTTCCCGCTCAAAAACGGACCCGTACAACTGCCGCGCCGGCTAGTAGCGATCGGCGATCGGCTCTACGTCACGCTGGGCATCGAGGCGCCCATCTCCAGGTTGGACGCTGCCAGCGGCAAGGTCCTCGACACCTATCCCGACACGGCTCAGACCGAGGAAATCCTGGTCCACGACAACCTGATGCTCGCGCTCATCGGCCCGCAAACCCAAGCCGTATCGCGCGACCGCTACGGCGTGCGCCTGTTCGAGCCGGGCCAGCGCGATCATACCGGCCGTACCTTGCGCCTGATCAATTTGCGCAACAGCGCTCTGCGTTGGGAGCGAGCCGACGCGGTCGTACCCTACTCGCCAGCCATGGCCGGCGACGCGCTCTACTACCACAACGGCGCTCACATCGTTTGCCTCGACCTGGCGGACGGGACTGAACGCTGGCGCACCGCCAATCCCGTGCCCAAGACCTACAAAACCAGTTATGCGGCCTCGCTGGTGGTCAAAGATGGGGTGGTGCTCTGCACCGGCGACAACCGCGACGGCAAGCACGACCACGGCGGCTACGGCTGGCACGATACGCTCTACACGTTCGATGCCGCAACCGGCGCCCCGCTCTGGAACGCACCCCACCCGGCGTCGTGCTACGAATCCAGCGAAGACGCGCTTGTCATCCGCGGCACGGTCTGGTATGGCCATACTTTTTTCGGTTCAGGCAAAGGCGCTGGCCGCATTACAGGGCGCAACGTGCGTACCGGCGAGATCGTCAAAGAATTTATGCCTGACGTAAACACCTACTTTTTCCATCATCGCTGCCACCCGGCCAAGGCCACCGAAAAATACCTCATGCTCGCGCGCAACGGCACCGAGTTCGTTGACCCGGAAGCGGAAACCTGGAAGATCAACCACTGGGTGCGCGGCTCCTGCATCTATGGCGTGATGCCAGCCAACGGATTGCTCTATGCCAGCCCTTCGCCCTGCGCCTGCAACCACCTGGCCAAACTCACCGGCTGGCTTGCGCTGAGCGGCACGCCGCTGAACCTTCCCGAAGACGGCGCGCCGAACGCCGCCGACCGGCTGATCGTG
>CAZOLK010000004.1:0-54233 GCA_964580325.1 uncultured Verrucomicrobiota bacterium
GGTCAGGGTGCCCGACGTTTCCGGCGCGTCGGCGTTTTCGACGAAGGCTCCACCGGCGACGGTCCAAGTGGCGAAGGGCGAGTGGCCGGTGGCTGGATATTGGATATTCCGTGTCCGGTTGGATATTGTTTGTCGGTTGTCGTGTGATGGTTGTCTCGGTTCAGGGATAAACCGCCACTCGCGCTTGCCTCTTGCCTCTCGCCACTCTCCACTGGTTCTTGACGTCCGCTACTCTTCTGCTCTATGTTTGGGGCCATGGAAAACAATTGTTTGTTGGATGATTTTCTCGAGGTCATGACCTTGCAGCAAAAGATCGCCCTGATCGGTGGAGACCCGGATCATATGGGTACACGCGCCATCGAACGGCTGGGCCTGCCTGCACTTACGTTTGCCGACGGCCCCATGGGCGTGCATAGCCGCAACCTGCCAGCGCCGGCTTATCCCGCACTCATCTGCCTGGCCGCTACATTCGATCCTGCGCTTGCACGCAACATGGGCACCTGCCTGGGAATGGATTGCCGGCAGCGTGGCGTACATGTGTTGCTGGGGCCTGGCGTCAACCTTCACCGCCTGCCGCTTTGCGGCCGCAATTTCGAATATTGCGGCGAAGACCCGGTCTTGGCTGGCAACCTGGCTGTGGCATACATCGAGGGCCTGCAGCAAACAGGCGTTGCCGCCTGCATCAAGCACTATGCGTGCAATTACCAGGAATACGATCGCCACGGCGTCAGCAGCAACGTGGATGAACGCACATTGCATGAAGTCTACCTGCCCGCGTTCCAAAAGGCTGTGCAAGCCGGCGTGGCCTGCGTCATGACCGCCTATAATCCATTGAATGGCGAGCATATGTCTGAAAACCGGCGGTTGGTACACGACATCCTCAAGCGCGACTGGGGCTTCGACGGCGTGGTCATGTCGGACTGGACCTCGACCTACCACGCGATCCCGGCAGCCAACCACGGGCTTGACCTGGAAATGCCCACGGGCAAGCACTTCAACGAGGAGCAACTGCTTATGGCATTGGCCAACGGCTGCGTGACCAAAACCGTCATCAACGACAAAGCGCGTCGGCTGTTGCGCCTGATCCTGGGCTATGGGCCAGGGGCGCAAACAAAGGGTGTAAAGACCAAGCCAGATGCAGCCGCCGACGATCGCGAGAGCGAAGCTTGTGCCTTGCGCGTGGCTCGTGCAGGTCAGGTGCTGCTGAAAAACAACGGCGTGCTGCCCTTGGATCGCACCAGAATAAAACGGATCGCGGTCATCGGCCGGCAGGCTGGTCAAGCGGTCATCAGCGGCGGCGGTTCAGCCCATGGCCGGCCGGCGCACAGTGTAACCCTGGAACAAGCCCTGCGCAATGCGGCCAGCGACCGCATTGAGATCCGTTATCACGTCGGCGTAGATCCCTGGCGCTTTGGAGAACGGTACAAGGATAGCGTTCTGCACCTGGCTGACGGTCGGCCCGGCGTTTTAGCCGAGTATTTCAACAACAATCAGTGCACTGGCGAACCTGTTCTGCGGCGAGAAGAGGAACGCCTCGACTTTTTCTGGAAAGATGGCACAACACCTGCCCCGGCTGTAACCGCCGAACTTTTTTCCATGCGCATGACCACCGGCTTTAGCGCAACCGACGATGGCGAACACGTCATCTATACCTCCTGCTCCGACGGAGGCTACCGGCTTTTTATCGATGGGCGGTTACACCTTGACTGCTGGTACAGCGAAATTTCCAGGCCTTTTGCAACCCGCATCGATCTGCGCGCCGGCCAGTACGCAGTTATCACCGTCGAATACCGCAAAGCCAGGCACTGGGCCGGCATGCACCTGGGCTGGGAGCCCTGCGCTGACTTTGATGTGGATTCCGAGGCAGCCGTTACCGCAGCGCGCGAGGCCGATGCCGTGATCCTGGCCGCCGGCTACATGCCGCAAACCGAAGCCGAGGGATTTGACCGCGACTTTGAGCTGCATCCGGCCATAAACACCCTTATTCTACGCGTCAGCGATGCCAATCCGCGAACAATCGTGGCGCTTTATGCCGGATCAGCCGTAAATTGCGAACCCTGGATCGACCGCGTTGCGGGGTTGCTGCACCTGTGGTATCCGGGCATGAACGGCGCGGAAGCCGCGGCCGGAATTCTGTTCGGCGACAGCAATCCCAGCGGTCGGTTGCCGATCACCTGGGCCAGGCGCCTTGAAGATTACAGCGCAGCCTTGAGTTACCATGACAAAGGCACGCGCCAGGTACAACTGGCGGACGGCGTTTTCTATGGCTATCGCCACTTCCGGCGCCACAAGATCGCCCCGCGCTTCGCCTTTGGGTTTGGCTTGAGTTATACGGCATTCGAGATCACGGTCGCCAACCTGGACTGCGATACCCTGAAAGGCGATGGCGTGATCATGTTGAGCTGCAAAATTAAAAACCTGGGGCCGCGTGCGGGTACTGATACGGTGCTGCTGTTCATTGGCGAAAACGAACCGCGCATACCACGGCCGCAACGCGAACTGCGCGCGTTCCAGCGCATCACCCTGGAACCGGGCGAAGAGGGTGATCTGCATTTCGCGATCACCAGCAACATGCTGCGCTATTATGATCCGGATCAGGAATTATGGCGCGCGGATCCCGGCGCCTACACCTGCACCGTGGCCCGGCATGCGGATGATGCAGGACTGGCGCAAACCTTCCAAAGCATCGAGTGCATGTAATGTGTGCATCATAATGTGCATGCGTCATTTCGCGGAAAACTGATTCCGCACAGCCTGCGGATTAATGCTGCGGGCGCGGCACTTCTGCTCGAACCGGGGATCGTCAAGGGATAAGCCGATCGAGATGTCGCTGATGCCGCCGAAACCAATCAGTCCCAGGCTGTCGCCACCATTATCCACGACAAGGTCCTGCTGGCCGATGCCGATGGACCAGGCCTGATCGTCGCCGGTTTGGAGATAGCAGATAAAACGGGTCATTGATCCATCCTGGTCGTATGCATGGGAAGAGGCCCAGGAAATGCCGTAAAGCAAAGGCGCCAGCACCATTTCATCGGGCCGGCCGTCGTCATAAAACAACTTGCCGCGGCGATAATGCGCCGGTTCGGCAAAAACAGCGCCGCGCAACGCGTCGAAATGTACGAAGGCCAGCCCCACTGGCTGACGATTGCCATCCAGGCGGATCACCTCCAGGCAGCCCAGGTGGGTCAGCGAAGCATTGCGGATAAGGCCCTGACTGTCGGCATCGCGCCCTTGTGAATCGCCGGCGTTGCCAAACCACAAAGCGCCGTGGCGCGGTTTGAATGGGCTGTCCGCCGTGCGAAACTGATCCACCAGCAAAGCGATCACGTCCCGGTCGCCGCCAGCCGGCGCATTCATGTCCCGGCACGTCTCCACTTCCAATTGAATAGCGCCCGGCGCCGCGGAGACCATATCCATGCACGCCAGGTGCAGTAGACGCAGCTTCTGATTCCAGCTCAATGTATCCGGATCAGCCTCCAGCAAGCGCCATTTTTCGTCGGAATTCGGCGTCCAATAGCGACGCTGCATTTCGCACGCCTCATTCACGACGCCTGTTCCGCAAGGACTGTCACGACGATTTCGCGCGTTGTGCGCGGCCCATCGAACTCGCACAGGAAAAGGTTCTGCCAAGTGGACAGGGCCATGCGACCGTCGAGCAACGGCACGGTTTCGCTTGGTCCGACCAGGCCAGCTTTTAGGTGGGCATCGCCATTGCCGTCCTGCTGGTCGTGTTTCCAAACGCCGCACGGCGCCATACGGGCCAGCAGGTCGATCACGTCTTCCTGTACGCTGTCATCCCAGTTTTCCTGGATCATGATCGCAGCCGTGGCGCCGCGTATATAGACATGGACCAGGCCCGTTAAAACAGCGCATTCCGCTACAACAGCCCTGACCTGCGGGGTGATATCGATCAATTGTTCGCGTCGATCTGTTTGTATATGTAACATTTTTTGCATAGCTCCAGCATAGCCGATCTGGCAGTCAGAAAAAAAACTTTCTTTTTTAGAAATTTTCTCGCACCGGCCGTCGTCCATAAGGTATGCAGACAGATAACCGTCTGCCCGAAACTTAGGAGCATGCGATGAAAAAGCTGCAATGGATTGTTTTTATCCTGATGATCGCCGTATCGGCAACACCAGCGCCTGGCGCTTATCTTGAATCGGACGAACCGGGGCAAGCCCAGGAAACGCACGAACACGAGGCACCCCGGCCGGAACCGGAACAAGTAGCGCCGCCCAAAACCTGGCCCGTGCCGCCACGTGGTTACGAACCTGTATTGAAGCAGGTGCGCAGCCTTGAGGTTGGCGAACCGTGCCAGATCCATGGGTGCACGTTTTATCCACTCATCTCGTCGGCTTTCCCTGGTCATCAACCGCGGATCGCGATTCTGGAGGAAGCCTTGAACCAGGGCTTGCTGGACATCCACGAAAAAAAGCAGGCGCAAGTGGCCGAAATCATGGTGCGGAACCGGTCGCGCCAGAGCGTGTTCATCATGGCCGGCGAGATCCTGGTCGGCGGACGCCAGGACCGGATCGTGCGCTGCGATGTCCTGTTGCCGCTGGCTTCCGGTTTCTTGCCCGTGCCGGTTTATTGCGGGGAACAGCACCGCTGGGCCGGTAGCAAGGCGTCGTTCGAGAGCAAGGGCCACATCACCGGAGGACGGCTGCGCGGCATGGTGGCAACGAAAGAGTCCCAAGAACAGGTCTGGCAGGAAATCGACCGCTCGCTGAAGCAGGCCGGCGTTGCATCGCCGACACGGGATTACCAGCAGGTCTACGACGACGAACGCGCCCAAAAGATGCTCGACGCGTGCTGCCGTGGTTTCCGCCCCCTGGTACGCCGCAACGTGGTCGGCGTGACAGCCCTCCACCACAGCCGAATCCTGGGCGTGGACGTGTTCGAAGACCACGACCTGTTTCAACGGATGTGGGAAAAGGTGATCCGTTCGTATGCCATGGATGTGATTTGGGAACCGCCCATGGTCAACCGGCGTCTGGCGCCGGCGCCGGACATATTGCTGTTTATCCGCAACATCCTGACCGCCCGTTTCACCGCTGAACCGACCGTGGGCGAAGGCGCTGCCTGGAGCATCCGGGACCACCGGCTGCACGGTCACGCCCTGGTGCTGAATGGACGCCCCGTGCATACGGCCGTGTATCCGAAAGCACCGGTGAGAATTTTACAGAAAAGGCGGGAACATATTGTTCCGCAAGAAAATGAGTAACCCAGGAAAAGGAAACCAAGAGGAGAAGATCATGTCGACCAAGAAGAAATATAAGCTGTGTCGCCACGCCATACTGCTGGCCGCAATGCTGGGACTGGCGAGTGAATCCGCCCTGGCCACAGGCCTGTTAATCCCCAAAGATCAAAACCTGCCGCCGCTGGCTATCAAATACCAGCGCGTTGCCATCGATATCAAGGACAGCGTGGCCACCGCGCGCATCGAGCAGGTTTTTAGAAACAGCGCTAACCGCGATCTTGAGGCTGTTTTCGTCTTTCCTTTGCCCTCGGATGCGAGCATTTCCGATTTTGCCATGTACATCAACGGCAAACGCATGAGCGGCGAATTGCTCGAAAAAGACAAAGCGCACGGCATCTACCAGGATATCGTGCGCCGCGCCAAGGATCCAGGTCTGCTGGAAAACATGGACGGCAAATTGCTGCGTTTGAGCGTTTATCCGGTGCCGGCCAACGGCGACCAGAAAATCGAGATTACCTATCACCAGATGCTTCCGTTCGATGCGGGCCTGTACAAACTGGTTTACTTGCTGCGTACAGGTGAAAAAGCTTCGCGCACCCTGGAGGATTTCACGGTATCGGTTCGCGTGAATTCGACCCAACCATTGAAAAACATTTACTCGCCTTCGCATAATGTCGGCATTTCGCGCACATCCGACTACGAGGCCGGCATCGGCTTTGAGCAAGACCGCAGCCTGCTCGATCGTGACTTCGTGCTGTATTACAGTTTGGCGCAGAAGGACTTTGGACTTAACCTGCTGACGCATGCACGCAAGGGTCAAGACGGGATGTTTCTGATGATGATCGCGCCGCCAGTGGAGCCGAAAAAAGACCAGGTCATGGAAAAGGATGTGGTATTCGTTTTTGACACCTCCGGCAGCATGTCAGGCCGTAAAATGGACCAGGCCAGATCCGCTCTGACCTATTGTGTGGAGCAGTTGAATCCCGGCGATCGGTTCAACATCGTACGCTTCAGTACAGATGTCGAAGTGTTGGCCAAACAACTCGAACCTGCCAACTCGCGGACAAAAAAAGCGGCAGTGGCGTTTGTCGCCGACCTTTATGCCCGTGGCGGCACCGATATCCACAGCGCACTGCAGACGGCGCTGACCTTGCCGCACGACGCCAAACGGTCGCGTTTCATCATCTTCCTGACTGACGGCAAGCCCACCATCGGCACGACCGATGCGCAAGAGATTCTGAACCATGCGACCAAAGGCGCGGGAGAGACGCGCATATTCGTTTTTGGCGTAGGCCACAAAGTCAATACCCACCTGCTCGATCAGATCGCGGGACGCTGCGGCGGGGTGTGCAAATACGTGGAGCCTGAGGAAGACATTGAAGTCAAGGTATCGAGCCTGTTCGATAAAATCAGCCATCCCGTGCTGGCCGCGCCCAGGATCGAAGTGGACAGGATCGAGCTGCGTCAGGTGCATCCGCGTGTTTTACCCGACTTGTTTTACGGCGACCAGCTCATTGTGCTGGGGCGCTATCGCGGGCACGGCGATTCGGCCATCAGGTTGCACGGCACAGTCAATGGCGAACCGCGCACCCTGGTGTTCGAAGGTTCGTTTGCGGCCAAGCAGGCGGACAACGCCTTTATTCCACGATTATGGGCTACACGTCGCATCGGTTACCTGCTGGACGAAATCCGTCTGCAAGGCGAGCAGGCGGAATTAAAAGACGAAGTCCTGCAGCTCAGCAAAGAATACGGCATCATGACGCCGTACACCTCCTTCCTGGTGGTTGAAGACGAAGCCGAACCAGCTCCTTTGACGCCTCTGACTATGCATACGCCGCGCCGCGGAACCAAAGCAGCCCAGCCCGAACCCGGCAACTGGGTGGAACTCAAGCGCAAAGAAGACAGCCGCCACAGGCGCGGCCACGATATGAACATATTGGAAGGCGCTTCACCCACAAAACCGGCTGCCGTCATCCCAGTGTTTGCAAGCGACGCCGCGAAAATGGATGCGTTGCAGAGTGAATCTGGCGCAACACGGGAATATTTCCGCCAGGATTCAGGCAAGGAGGCTGTTCAGCTAAGCCAAGCGATCCAGGATTACAAAAATCAGTCCACGGCTGTCGAGGACATCGCCACCATACGCCATGTAGCCGGTAAAATCTTCCACCTAATCCATGGCGTCTGGATCGACAAAGCCTATAAGGAAGATATGCCGGTGAAAACCGTGACCTTTGGCAGTGACGCATACTTCAAATTGCTCAAAAAGCACCCGGAGCTGAAGCCGTATCTTGCACTAGGCGAAAAAGTCATCGTCGTGTTGGATAAAAAACGGGTGTTTATCGTGGAATAGGTAAGAAAAAGTCATTTAGGGGTTCACAGCCGCGTGTCAGGATGTTATCTTTCACTTGGAATATGAACCTTTAATGAATCAGGAGGAGAATACTATGGCCGATCATATGACACAACCTTTGGATGAGCTGGCAAACGACATTCTGTCCGATGGCGTGGTGGACGCAGACGAAGTGAAAAAGATTCGCGAACGCGTTTTCGCGGATAAAGTGGTAGACCGCGAAGAAGCGGATTTTCTTTTCAAAATCAACGACGGCGTGAGCGGCAAGGACAACGATCCGGGTTGGAAAGACCTGATGGTCGAAGCGATCAGCGCTCATGTGCTGCATGACGAGACAACGCCCAACGAAGTGGACGATGACGAAGCCGCCTGGCTGATCAGTAAAATCGAGGGCGATGAGCAAGTCGACGATATTGAAAAAGCGATCCTGTCGGAAATAAAAGCCAAGGCCACGTCATTGGCCGATGCGCTTAAGAGCAAAATGGACGCCTGGGGCGTTTAATCTGGATTTGATTTTTTCCGGCGGAGGGCGCGAACGCGCCCTCTGTGCGTTTGGCGGAGCCAGTCTGCATGGTCTCTCGCTCCGCCAAATGTCTACACTGCTTGAGGCTCATGCAGATTTGGAGCACAACTCCACGGGAAAGTTTTGGCTCCAAGCGATTTATTCAACTCATCCCTGACCGCCTTTGAGAGTTGTCTGAGCATGGCTGCGATTCGTCTGAGCAGGTCGAGCCCCTGCCCCTCCTCTACGGGGGATAAGGCTGCTGGGCAGGAATCGGCGGCGGTCAGATACAACAATATAAGCGATGCCCGGGAACTTGGTTTGGTCCTTCCTGGAGAAACGGCCATTACCCTCTGCCGCATTCAGAATGATCGACGTTGTGGACTTGTCCAGTTTGGTCAACAGATCTGAACTGCATGATACCCGACACCCGGCTAGTCATCCCATCTCGATCACGCCCGGACCAATACAATTCACCCCCGCAAATCTGGAAGCGCCTGGTTGCCGATAGCAGGACGACGACAGCGGATTACGCTTGTTTGTGAACCGACAACCGATTCATCCGGGACTGTTTGTGGCAGCTCATTTTTCCTTCTTGGACTTGGATTTCATGGGTGTGGTGTTGACAGAATTCACGATTTCGCGCATGAGGGTCGAGTAGCCCTTGCCTTGGTCCATCTCGCTTTCCACTTCTCGCAGCACGGTTTGCGTGCCCTTGCCGAGTTCCTTGGTAAAAGTGAAGATGCTGGATCCAACCCGAATGCGATCACCCAGCGTCAATTTCATATCGCGTATCTGCTCGTTGTTGACAAACGTACCGTTGCGCGATTGCAGGTCCTTGATAAAGTATTCGCCTTCCTGGTAACGGATGCCGCAATGCAGGCGCGACACCTTGGCGTCATGCACAACCACGTCCGCTTCTTCGCTGCGACCGATGCTTATGGGCTCCTTACCAAGCTTCTTCTCAACCTGGGTACCATCCGCGTTTTTATAAACCAGTAGCATGGCTGTCTCTCTTGTTTATTGATCATCTTACATAAAGGCGAAAGCAAAAGCAACCCTTTAAGGTCTAAATCCGTCCTTTTTCCATCATCGACTTGAAATAGTTGATGGCTGTCGGCAATCCCTGATCCAACGGCACCTTTGGTACCCAGTCAAGCCATTCTTTCGCACGCGAGATATCGGGCTGGCGCACCTTGGGATCGTCCATCGGGAGTTCCTTAAATACGATCTCGGAACTGCTCGCGCAAAGCTCCTTGACCTTACGGGCGAATTCGAGCACCGTCATTTCCGCCGGATTGCCGATGTTCACTGGATCGGAGCGACCGCTCATCATCAGCTTGAAGATCCCTTTGATCAAATCAGAGACATAACAGAAGCTGCGGGTTTGTTTGCCGGTGCCGAAAACCGTGAGTGGCGCTCCTTTGAGCGCTTGGGTGATGAACGCGGGCACCACGCGCCCGTCGTGGGGACGCATGCGCGGTCCATAGGTGTTGAAGATGCGCACGATCCTGGTTTCAACGCCATGGAACCGGTGGTAAGCCATGGTCATGGCTTCGGCAAAGCGCTTGGCTTCGTCGTAAACGCCGCGCGGCCCAATGGGATTGACGTTGCCCCAATAGGTTTCGGGCTGCGGATGGATGAGGGGGTCGCCATAGGTTTCCGAGGTAGAAGCCAACAGGAAGCAGGCTTTTTTGGCACGTGCCAGGCCCAAGGTTTTGTGCGTACCCAAAGCGCCGACTTTCAGCGTCTGGATGGGCAGTTCCAGATAGTCGATCGGGCTGGCCGGCGAGGCGAAATGGTAGATGTAGTCCACTTCGCCGGGCAGATAGATGTATTCGGTCACGTCGTGTTTGATGAACTTGAACTGCTCAATACCAGCCAGGTGCTCGATATTGGCCACATTGCCGGTGATCAGGTTGTCCATGCAAATAACCTGATGCCCCTGGTTCAACAGGTAATCACACAGGTGTGAGCCAAGGAAACCGGCTCCTCCCGTGACCACGGAAACAGGTGTGTCGCCTGGCGTCATAGTCAGGATTCTCCCATGGCCACACCGGCTGCCGCAGCCGGCCATGGCGCTAAGTGTTTGTCAAAAAAAAGGGCCAGATCCCGCACAGAAAAGAGGCGGAAATCAGCGGCTGTGTCAACTTGCGCCGGTTGAACGAGCACAGTCGCGCAACCCGCTCTTTTCCCGGCTTCGATATCGGTTTCCTTGTCGCCGACCATCCAGGAAGCGCCCAAATCGAGGCCGTGCCGTTCAGCGGCCAGCAGCAACATGCCGGGATTGGGCTTGCGCAGCGGACTGCCGTCGCCATGGGGGCAGCACAGGATATCGAGCAGATCGAGCTGCTCACGCCGTAAGAGACCCCGCAAATGGTCATGAATGGCGTTGACGGCCGGCCAGGTGAGTTCACCGGTGAACAATCCGCGCTGGTTGGTGGCGATCACGGCGGCATAACCGCGGATCTGAACCACATGCAGCGCCTCAATAAAACCGGGCATCAGGCGAAAATCCGCGACATGCTGCAAAAAATAGGTTGCGGGAGGCTCGTTGACGATGCCGTCACGGTCAAAAAAAACGCACGGCCTTTTCGCTGTTTCATTATGTATAACATTGAGTTCCATGAAAAATCAATAAGCTCCCTCGCCCCTGATGACAACGCCGAACGTTCTGACTATGATGACGATATCCAGCCAGATCGACCAGTTGCGAACGTAGTACGCATCCCAGCGCGCCATGCCCAGCGTTCCGGATTCGCTACGTCCCGAAACCTGCCACAAACCGGTGAGTCCGGGCAAGACCTTTTCGCGTAAATCTTTGACCTGCTGGGGCAATTTCTGATGATGATAGGCCGGCAAGGGGCGCGGCCCGACAAGTGACATCTCGCCGCGCAGGATGTTGAAAAACTGGGGCAGTTCATCGAGCGAACTGCGCCGCAAGAACCGGCCGATCCTGGTGATGCGCGGATCGTTCTTGAGCTTGTGGTTGGCTTCCCACTCTGCTTTGAGCAGCGGAGATGCTTCAAGGGTCCTGCGCAATACTTCTTCGGCGTTGGGCACCATGGTGCGGAACTTCCAGGTCGTGAACTCCTGGCCCTGAAACCCGATCCGACGCTGAGTATAGATGGGGTGCGCGCGATCTTCGAGCCAGATCAGCAGCGCCATGATCCCGGCCAGAACCAGCCATAACGGCATGAGCAGCACAACCAGCAGGTATTCGAGCATTTCCTTGAAAAAACGGGAGACCGGGTTGAGCAGGTTGCGTACCATTTCCAGGCCCAGCACGCCCAGGAAATCACGGGCATTGACCCATAGCGAGGGTATTTCGAGCAGGTTGGGAATGATGATCAGGAAACGATAACCGAAAAGCGGCCCTTCGACCAGCTCGGTGAGTTGACGACCGGAAATGTTGCCGGCGCCCAATACCGCGACCACGGCCTTGTTGGTACGATCCTTGAGCCCGCCAAGCACGGGCACGCCTTCAAAGGTTTGTCCCGCCTCCATCTCATCGTCGAACACACCGATCACATAATAGCCCAAGCCTGGTTCGTGGGCAATCACCTTCATGACCTGCCTGACCGTGTTGTCATTGCCGTAGATCACGGCTGGCAGGCCCCAGAGTTTACGCCGTGTCAGGAGCGATTTGGCCATAAAGCGAGCGCATGGCACGAGCGGGATACTGGTCAGATAGGCCAGGCTAAACTTCAACCGACTGGTACTATCCGCCGATTTACTCAAAAACATGGCCGTGGCAGCCAGGCCAAAGAGAGCCAATAAAAGCAACTGGGTACGCCGCATCTCTTCCACAGGACCCAAACCCCAACCTGGAATTAGCTTGAACAGCATGGAAGCAAACCACCAGCCTGGAATGATCAGGAATCCGCGCGACAAGGGTATATGGCTGTCGCGCAGAAAGTAACGAAGCCAAACCGACATTTGCAAGGCAATGAACAGGGCCAAGCCCTCAGCCGCCAGCAACCACAAGGCATTAAGACACAGTCGTTGGGTATAAGAAAAACCCTGCTGCCCTTTCATCATTCTATATGGTTTTAACATAGTTATTTATCAAGCAAAGCCCTGTTCTGGCCCGAGAAATTATAAGACGCTGCTTTGAAGGAGCGCGCGCATATCAAAGCAAAATTACGCCTAAGTATATGTTGATAAGAAAATCCTTACATTTTTTCGCTACGCTACCCAAGATTGGCCGGTTTGTCAAGAAAGCAATGCCCCATCGCTATTCCCGCACAATCTGTGTGTGCAATGCTCCAATGAATGAGTGAACCTCTTCGGGACAATCACCGGCCTTGTCCCGCAAACCGTTGACGACCACATAGCTCCATCGGTAAGCGATGTTGTAAAACAGACGATCCATGGCCATGTAAAACATCCTTTCAAGGTCGCTATGAGCGATATGCCGATGGCCTACAAACCAATAGGCATAGTAGGTTTGCAGAGGTTCTTGTTCTTCCAAAGGTTTATAGGTTTTCAACATGCGTATTGTGATGGAGCGCAACTTGGAGGGAGCAATCTTGACCAATTGAGAGGATTCCACGAAATAACCCGCAGCGTTGAGGCATAATTCCGGTCGATGAAAACTTGCACGCTCCTTACCCGCAACTACCAGCATCACCTGAATGGGATCACAGCCTCTTTTTTGGTATTGTTTCTTAAGAAATATGGTGTCGCCAGGCAACTGCTGCTCTATAACCGTCATGTTATACATTGGTTTGCCACATACCGCACATGCATTGGACCCTGCAGTCAACGTAGCCTGATCGCAGCGCGGGCAGACAGGATTATGGCAGTACAATATAGGCACGCCAACCCAATCGTCTAGCCTGTCAGGCAAATAGGGCTCAAAACTGCCGTCATCACGACGAACCAGCTTTAAGCCGGCCTCATCGACTACCCGCACATCGGTTGTGGTGGATGTCAGCGCACAGGCTGTGATCAGCAATGCAATGACAATCAATCTTGGGGTGTAAAACGCTGTATGAGTTTCTGCCATGAAGGTCGCCATTCTTTTTGTAAACATTCGCCCAGCAAAATCATAAAAACGATAGCCACGCTGAATACCAGAAATCCCGAGAATTTTTCATAAACATCCAAACCGGCGTCGACACTGATGATCTTTGAAACCAAACCCACGGTCGTAATGCGAAAGATATTGCCGACCACGGCCAAGGGAACCGCACTCAAAAAAAGCAACCAACGCTTGATCAAACTGGTTCGGGTGAGATATGCATAAACTGCGGTTATCGCGGAAAGCGCCAACAAAGAGCGCAATCCGCTGCAAGCGGCCGCCACTTCCAACTGGATGCCGAGTGAACGAGGCAGCAAGAAGATGCGCGATCCTTCATGCATGGCGGGAATGCCCAGACTGTACAATAAGCTGGTAGACATGGTCGTCGCGATCATTTTCATCTTGAATGTCAGCACATCCAGAAAGGTGAGTGGTATGCAAAAGCCCAGGTAAGAACAGGGGAACACTAGCGAACGCGCGATCCGGCGACCGTAAAAATACAGCGGGATACTCCAGCTCAAACCAATGAGAGCTAGTAACGACAACCGCGGATGTTGCATTTTCAAGCCCAGCCAATGTAACACCAGGCAAGCGACGATGAGCGCCAAGCCGGGATGGCACATCTGTTTGGGCGCCTTCATCAGCGTTTGACGCTGCATCCAAACCAGGATTAACGAGATCAAGGGGATAAGGAAACCATGGGAATAATCAACGCCGCCGAATGAAGCTTTATCGCTCCAGCGTCGAAACATCCAGGTAAAAACGGAACGATTGCGTTCAAGCTGTTCCATGTTGCCAAAGCAGTGAAACAGTACAAAGATCAACGCCATGATTATGGCCATCAGACCAATCCTGACCAATTCCAACCGTGAAAGAGCGGCCAATCGCCAGTAACTCGATAAAATTTTAGGTTCCAAACTGCCATTCATAAGCAAAAAACAATACTGTCCAGTTTGGTTGGTGGCAATGGAAAAATGCAGTTCACGGAGAAGCATTCAGGAATTATCGGTATCATCGGTGGTTGAAACAAGATTGGGTTGCGGCTTTGATGCGCTGCGCAGCTTTGCGCGGATTATGCGCCACAGGAACTTTGGATTACCCAGCAAGTAGCGCTTCCAGAGCCTTCCGGGTTCATAGGCCAGGCGACCTAGCCATTCAAAACCGGTGGCGGTCAGCCAGGCCGGCGGGCGCTTGATCTCGCCGGCCATATAATCCAGCACCGCACCGCCGGTCAAGCCGATGGGCACGTCCAGTTGGCTCCAATGATCGCGCAACCATTGTTCTTGCAAGGGCATGCCAAAGGCGACCAGCAAAATGTGTGGACGCGTCTGCATGATAGCCGTCAGCACCTCCTCATTCTCGACCGATCCCGGACGCTTGTCAAAATAGCCATGATGCCAACCGGTCACGCTCAAAGCCGGGAAACGGGCGCACAGCGCGTCGCGTGCGTTTTGGGCCACACCAGGCCGACTGCCCAGGAAATAGAGTGTGTACTTGCGCTGAGCGCAGAATTCGCAAAACAGCGGGAACCAATGGGCATAGGTTATTTTCTCAGGTATTCGCACACCCAGTATGCGCGCACCCAGCATCACGCCATGGCCGTCACACATGACATAATCAGCGCTGTTCAGAAAATCCGCAAACCACGGTTGATCGGCAGCCAGGTTCAGAGCATGCACGTTTACATTAGGGATGAGTGCGCGATCACCGCGTTCGATTGCATTGGCCACGGTTTCGTGAAGGCTGGCCATGGTGAAAGTATGCACCTGAATGCCGAGTACGTCTAGGCGACGTACTGTTTCACAGCTTTCGCACAGCATGGATGTGCGTTTGTTCAACCAGGCCTCCACTCCAGTCCATAGATCTACCCAGATTAAAAGCAGGCCGAATGCACTGTGCAAAAGCGATAACCCCAACAACGCGATATTTTTATAGAACAATGGAAGGATCGACAACTTACGTACGCCGAGGAACTTGGTGAAAACCTGCTCTTCCATCCAACCGTATTTTTTTCGGACCAGGTATTTGGGTAGGTAAGCGGCATTGAAAAGAAAACAGAACAGGATGTATTGGAACGACTGCTCATCGGTCATTGCACCGTCCACAGCGCAATAAAACAGAAGTCCTTTGGTGAGGTACAGGTTATAATAAGTGATGAAGCGCACCTTTTCAGGCAACCGGTTATGGGTGTAAAACAGCGTACTCGTGATGAGCAGCAAAGCGGCCATCAGCACAGCGGAGGCCCAACTGCTGAGCATGACATAGCCGCACATAATCAGGATTTGCGACACAATACGCCAAGTTATGGACAGTCGCGCGATCTTGCCGACCCGGAACGTGGGCGCTTTTTCCCTATGTGTAGCCTTTACATCATTTTCCTGGCAAAAAACATCATAAAGGTTCAAAAATGCCAACCAGGCCAAAAGCACGGCAGGCCAGCGCGCCAGCGGCAAAGCATTGAACAAGACCAAGAGCAAAGGATACAACATCCAGACTTTGAGGATATGAATGATACGCTGATGGGGATAAGCATAGCGTGAAACATAATAATAGACGCCAGGTAGAAACGCCTCATAAAAGGCTGTGCATTTCACGCCTGCGTCTCCTCGCCTATCAACGGATTCCGGCATTGGGCCACGAATGCACATAAGTCTGCATCGGCCGCGAAATCGTCAGTAACATAGTGGGCGCTGCGCAGCGTATCTTCGTCATAATACTGACGCAGAGCATCCAGCTTGCCCTGTATCTGCAGTTGCAGTTTGAAACGGCCCGTACACATTCCTCGCCGATCGAATGCAAGCGAAGAACCGCAGACATATTCCACGGGATAGAGCTGACAAAAGGCGTTCAACAGTATATCCAGCGTGTAGGAGGCGATGGCCAATCTGCGCTTTTGTTCGAAAGCGTCACGAAACACGGTCATTTCCGCACGTAAAGTACACGGCAGAAGTACCTTGCGCAAAAAAAGACCAGTCAGTCGATCCAGTTCATCCTGTGCAAAACCGTGCAATGCGCGGATCCGCCAGCGTACATGAGCAGCCGGTGCAAGCAGACCTGTGCGACGCAACAATCCGGCGCTGAGGCGCAGAACTTGGTTTTTCAGCATGTGACGGGAGGCGCCGCGGCAGGCATACTTCAAAAAAGCGAATGTCGTATTGTCGTGAAACAGCGTACCGCAGAAATCGTAAATCAGCAGGGGATGCGCGGCGTTGTTACATGGCATATCCGCATGTGAGTTGTGGGTGTGCATTCGATCCATTCCTCGTTCGCAACCTCCGTTAGCCATCGGCATTGAGCATGGCATGATAGGCCGTGAACATTTCGCCGATAACCGATTCGGGTGCATGCCGCTGCCTGGCAACGGACCGGGCTATACGCCCAAGGCGATTGCACTCCCTATCGTCGCGCATGAGATGGATCATGGCCTCAGCCAGGCCCGGCACATCGTTTTTGGCCACCAACCAACCAGTACCGCGATGATCGACCATGGAAGGAATCCCGCCCACG
Organism: uncultured Verrucomicrobiota bacterium; assembly: GCA_964580325.1. Lineage (GTDB taxonomy): Bacteria > Verrucomicrobiota > Kiritimatiellia > CAYTQP01 > CAZOLK01 > CAZOLK01. Next base: position 16,586 of record CAZOLK010000004.1, read on the forward strand.
CCAGTAGCGATAACAGGCATGCCGGACACCATGGCTTCGGCCAGCGCATTGGGACTGTTGTCGCATTCTGACGGCAGAACAAAGAGCCGGCAACTGCGATGCAAAGCAGCGATTTCTTCCCGTGTGAGAGGACCTTCAAAGATCACCTGCTCATGCAATCCCAAATCCATAACGCTCTTTTTGAGCGCATCCACATAGCCTGGCGCGCCGGAACCAACAATGTGGGCTATGCAATCAGGCACTTTTTTGATGACGATGAGTAGAGCATCGAGCAGATCCTCGATTCCTTTGCGCTTACACATCTCGCCGACAAAAAGCACCTCATGAGAACTGTTGCCTTCCCATGTATTCTCAAAAAAACAGGAATGCACAACCTCGTTGATCGTGAAAATACTCGCATTAGGATTATTCTCACGAACATAAGCACTGTCAAATAACGTGCGGCATCCATAATAGCGCCCTTTTTTCAACACATGCTGTTCAAGCTGTGCGCGTAAGCGATTGCGAGGTGAAGGTTCGGCTTCATATATGCTGTGCATCACGGTTTGCATTGAAATCAGGCATGGCATGCAACTTTGCAAAGCAGCCAATGCATAGACGCCATTCGTACCATACGCATGCACCAGATCTGGTTTAAGCGTCTTGATCGCCTGCACCATTCTTCTCCGCCTGACAGGAAAACCACACATCAACTCCAGCAGAAAAGATTCAAGAATTCTTTGATGAAAAAATGGAATTCCACTACGTATGACGTGATAATGGATGCCGTTAACAATCGTGTATTCAGTCTTTCTCGCCAACAATGATTCGGTGACGATATGCAATGAAATTTGTTTATTTCCCTCCAGCGCACGAGCCAGGTTTACCACCCAACTGTAATCGTCAATACACTCCTTGCTTGCCAACTGGGTATGTGGCTGCAGCAAATGCACAGGATAAGGCGTGCTCCAAACAATGGTCATCATGTTTTTTGCACCTGCTTTCTCATTTGCGTTGTAATGAGACACCGTATTACAACAGACGACAAGAATAAACTTGGTACCGATTGCTTGGAATCGGAGAAAAGAAAAGTAAAATAGATGGTCTTCATCAAATAAAACGCCATGAAGTATGCATAATAACGAAACAAACGGCTTTTAGGAGAAAAAATATTTCGCCTTTTCCAAAACTCTATAATTGACGATATGATGAAACCGTAGGCGGCGATAACCCCGAAAACGCCTAAATCAATAAGTATGGATAAAGGGCCGAATGCATGATACGAGTGTATTTCATAATACCGATGTGGTGATGCGTAATAGGCCAAGTCTATAACTTGTGCTTCGCGTTCATAATATGCGAATCCGCGACCAACAAGCCAAAACTGTCCTAAATTTTCAAACATAATTTTATAAATTTCCCAGCGCCACTCGAGTGATTGCTTGGCATCATGCTTAGCAATATAAGAAATATCATAAAAGGGAACAAAAGAGAGCGCCCTTTGAAAGGGCAATGGCATCATAGGTATAAAAGGCGTCAAAATCACAATGAACATCAAACCTATTACACCGATAGTAAAAAGACGAAGTATTGTATTCTTTCGCCAATAAATTGATTGATGAATAAAAATAATTATGACTAATTGTACAATGGCGATGCGATGACCAGACAGCAATGACATAACCAATACAAGGGCAAGAATGCCAGGCAATAAAAACCAAGGAGACAAAATATAACCCAACATCAAAAAACTCTTGGCAAACGCGGCCATAAAATTGATGCGGATCAGTCCGGAACCAAAAGTGCTGGCAGCCATCAAACCACCAATGAGAGCCCATGATTGAACTTTTATAAAGTGGTACTGCCACCAAATTTTGCCATAGCTCAATTGAAAAACGATCTGGGCGGTGGCTGGCAAGCTGCTGCCAATCAACATGACAAATACAAACAAGACCCAATGTCTATCTTTAATATAAACATGTCCAGCTAGCAGAAGAACGCCCAAGTTCAACATGTTTTCAACATACGACATTCCGCCCCACATTGGTGATCCCAACACACGCAATCCAGTGCCACGTATAATCATATGAACCAACACAATGCTGGTATAGAGAATTGCAAATAAATTCGATACGCGAAACATCCCGCCATAGCTGGCCTTTTTCGCTTGTGCAAAACGGGCTATCATTGCGATAATAAAACCGGACGCCATAATTTCATACACACCTAATTCCTGAGGTATGCCCGGTAAAGTCAGTGAAGCCATTTGTGCAAAGTATAAAAAGATCAGCCAGTAATGCATGTTTTGCAACAAAAAGATTGCGACCGGAAAAAAGACAACAGCAATGGAAATTAGCATGACGCCAGTCGACAACCCAATCAGAAAACCCACCACAACGAGTAATATCAGAATAACCGGAACTATTAAACGTTCCAGGCCGCCCAGATCATTAACATTTCCAGTCGCCATATCAATGCTTCTCCATCAGCATGTAATTCACAAAGCTAAATCTATATCTATATCTATAGCAATGCCTTCTTGCCGTAGTATATTCGCACCTTGCTCAGAACTTATTTTAAAAGGATAGACCCAACCCTCATCAATCAGCTTTCCGGCTTTCGATGACACATAATTCCGATGCCCGACCGGACCGGCCCACGGTGGACAAGAGCACGAAGCGATAGAAGCTGTCACGCGAAACGGAAAACGAGCCAGGACCACCTCAATCAATACACTCCAAAGCTCTTCTGGCCATTCATGGAAACGATGTGAAGGTAACGCCTTTTTCAATTCAGAAAGCGTTTCTCTATAGTTTTCCATATTTGCTCGCGGATGTGGTTTTACAACAAAATCAGAGATATTTTCACGCGCAATGATGCTTGTTATAACATGGCGCCAAGCATCGATTTTATGCTTGTTGTGATTCCAATATTTCCACTCCTCATATTCTGAAAGCAAGAGAACGCAAGTGCTAGCTGCTTGAAGGTGCTTAAATGCGTTACCCAAGAGGCTATGGAGATGGCTGCTATGAGCGATCTTTGAGAGAACTGCACGCAAATCGTCATTCGGAATCAGTTGGCTTACAACAGGGACCTTAATATCATTAAATTTCAGAACGCAATCTACCCCCGAGAAGGGAAACGGGAAGCGGCGCCGCTTCATCATCAACAGATACAACTTCACGAACCACATTTTTTTTATAAAGCCGTGCCATTGCTTAGGCAGAGACGAGAACAAGGTTACGACTCCACGTTTGCGATAATAAAAGGGATATTGCAGGATCTGTTGCTTGCGCGGTTGGTCCAAGCCATGAGGAAACAATACACGACGGGCCTGATGTAATATGCCTGCCAAATGCAACACATAATTGTGGCAGACCGTAAAAAACAGAGAGATATTCTTTCCAGGAATACGCGTGCCATCCCAAACGACCAGCCTTTCAAGCATTTTCTGAATACGATCCGCTCTTGCTGATTCCTGCTGTAGAAAGAGGATGAACCTTTGCAGAAAGCCCTGATTCAACCGATCGATGGTCTCGTCATACATATACTCTATTCGATCCCAATCAAAATTTTCTGTTGTGCTGGCGATGGCACTCTGCACTTTATCCATTTCTCCTGAATAGCCAAGATTAACCAGCATCACATTACGGTTGGCGCCACTATATGGCAGGCAGGCACAAGCCGAAACAACTTCCCCCATGCTGGCAACGCAAAATATCGCCAATGATTCTGTATTACAAGCCCTATTCATCATAACCCAACCAGAAAAGCCATGGCATTTTATAAACCCATGACGCACCGAGCCATGTCAATATAAAAGAAATGGCAAAAGCCAACATGGTCGCCTGCGCAGCACCTATAGGACCGTTTCGCTTGATGAGTATGTAATTCATTACAATATTAGAAAGGGCCGCAACCACGGTTACACAGGCCAACAGGTTGTTTCTTTTCATATAAAAAAGATAGTTCGTCACCATTTTATACATGCCATTGAACGCATACCCTATGGATACAATTAGAATGTACCGTCCCGCAATCTCATATTTTTCACCAAGCCACACACCCAACAGCAAAGGCATGAGCAGCCCGAATAGACAAGCACCCGCCAGTAGAAACGCATTGTAAAGATACGTCCATTTGACGATTTGCAATCTGACTGCAGGATCGTCTTTTTTGAGTTGTTCGTAAAACCATGGGACCCAAGCCATATTGAATGAAGACTGCGCCATCATGACCAGCATGCTTACGTTTACGCCAATGACATAAAAACCCGTATCCGCCAAACCGATCATATGCGTTATCATCAACCGATCAGTCGTCTGGATGATCCACATACCCAACAAATGTGGTATTAAAGGTGCACCATAATACAAGGCATGCATGACATAACCTTTGCGTACGCGACCGTCCAAATAACCTTTTCGCCATAGGTTGCCCAACGAAAATATGGCAAAAAGCCCATGACTAATAAGCATGCCCGTTACTTTCGACTGCCAGGTCCATTCGGTATGCAGCACGAAAAATACAGCCAAACCAGTACATATGGTTGCATTCACTATCATAAAAACACAGTATTGCAACACTTTTTTTTGCATAACCCACAATCCGAGCATGACCTGGTTGAAGAAATGCGCCATTGAAATAAGCAGGACGGACCACATCCAATCTGCGGGATATCCCGTATAATAGGCAATGGTGTGGCGAAAGGTCAACAAAAACAGCCCTGTGCTTAGTGAACTGACCAGGAAAATGCTCAAACCGCTCATCACGTAGGCGGGAAAATGGATAGTGTCGCGATCCGCATATTGCCTGCCAATCGCACCATGCGCGCATAGCCCTGTCATTGTGCAGGTGATGCCGAACAACGCATTGAACATGGCGAACACGCCGAAATCCTCGGGAGTGAAACAGCGCGTGAAAAAAGGCAGCATCAAGAAGCCCATGAGCGACGGGAACGCTCCTGCCAAGGCATACATGCCTGACGAAAGCAGCAACTTGGAGGTTAGAAAAGATCGTAGCGACCACATGATCAAACCTATGAAACAAGATCCCAGCGCAATGGCGTTCCTTTAGCAATGGGTTGCACCGCGTATCGTCCCAGGACCTGGGGCAGATATCGTGTATGCAATCCATTGGCCGGACGAATAGAGCGTACGTTATGGGTGGAAAACACTTCGCCTTCGGCCATATCTTCGACAATAAACAGGGATCGCCGGAATGCACGACTGGCCTTCTCTCCGGAAGTCACGTCATAGGAAACGCGGCCCAGCGCCGTCGATGCCTGGCGGATGGCTTCCACCATGGCGCGAAATTCGTGGGGTTCCAAGGAGAAAGCGTTGTCGGGTGTATCGTTGTTGCGTGACAAGGTAAAGTGCTTTTCAATCATACACGCCCCAAGCGCTACAGCAGCAATGGGTACGGATATGCCCAACGTGTGATCGGAAAGCCCTACCGACAAACCAAAAGCCTGTGCCAGGTGAGGTATGGTGGCCAGGTTCATTTCTTCTGGCGGCGTCGGATAACCGCTGGTGCACTTTAACAAAACGACGTCCTCGATGGATTGTTCACGAAAAACGTTTATAGCTTCCTCGATTTCCCCCAGCGTGGCCATACCCGTGGACATAATCACCGGTTTTCTTGTGGCCGCGATGCGGCGTAACAGTGGAATATCAACTAATTCGAACGAGGCCACTTTGTAAACAGGCATGTCGAGTTTTTCAAGATACTCAACCGCGGTTTCATCAAAGGGCGACGAAAAGAAATCGAGCTGGTTTTCGTGGGCAACCTGCTGCAACTGAGGCATCCAATCCCACGGTGTATAGGCTTTTTGATAAAGTTCATACAGCGTTTGGCCTGCCCAAAGCGAACCATGGCCATGCCTGAAACAAGGTTGATCGCTCTGGAGCGTAAGCGATTCTGGCGTATACGTCTGTGTTTTGACAGCATCCGCGCCAGCCAAGGCGGCTTGCCGGATCAATTCGACTGCGTCATCGAACCTCTGCCCGTGATTGGCCGACAATTCCGCCACCATATAGACCGGCTGCCCCGGTCCTACCTGTTTATTCGCTATCTGTATCATTTTCTCTCCTCCCTTGTCCAATCCAGGAGCCATTTAGCCAGAGTTTTCCATGACACACATTCTACCTGGGCCCGATCATGCTGTTCCTTCGGCGAACACAAGCCATGAGCCGTGTTCGGCAACCTGATGCGTACACTCATCATGCCAAGTTGATTGGGGGCTTTGAAGTCCTTGGTTGGATTGTCGCCGACATAAATAGCTTGATCAGGCGTTGCATCCAGGTAGGTCAAGGCCGCAAGAAAAGGTCGTGGCGACGGTTTCCATGCGTCTGGGCCAATTTCATCTGTGCAGAGCACATAATGAAACAAAGGTGCAATCCCCAATGCTTCGATCTTGCGGTGTTGAACAGAAGCCATTCCGTCCGTGACGACACCGAGCATGGCGTCACATGCTATCATGGCGGTCAATGTTTCGTGGACATGCTCCCAAAGCTTGATCGCTGGCGAATGTGTTCGGTATGCGAGCAACATCACATCTACCAGCGTGGGATCGTCAAGGTCATACATCGCTAGCAAGTCGTTGAATATATGACCACGCCCCTGTGTTTCCAAGAGATGGCACGCATGATCGTAGGCTTCCTCGGCAGGCACGCCCGTGCATTTCGCGAGCAAGGCGGTCGAGGCCTTGAAACCACTTTTTACATAAGTGATTTCAGGATACAACGTATCGTCCAGATCAAAGAGAAGGGTTTTTATGTCCCGTATACCTCCGCATAGCATCGACGGTCATGAACAAGTCCTCTGTATAACGCATCATCACCAGATCAGGCGAAAACTTGCCCAGGGTCGAAGCGACAGGCAATCCTTTAACCAGGCGTACGGCAAAACGAGGCGTATGCGCTCCTGCCCGAATGCCAAGATTTGCCGCGCCGCCATAGCGTGGATTGACTTCAATCCAGAGTATAGCACTTTCGGTTCGGAAGCACTGGAGCGTGTTATGACCCACCAAGTGCATGGCCCGAGCCAAGGCGACTGCCGCGTCGATCAGGTGCTGGTCGTTCACGGTTTGCGATATAAAAGATTCTCCGCCAAACACTTTGATCCGCTTGCGCGGCACAGCAGAAAGCACCTGACCCTGGAAATTCGCGAATAGATCAATGGTAAACTCAGGCGCGTCGATGCATTCCTGAAAGAGCGGTTCATCAAGATGGCGCAACGCGTAATGTCGGTCCTCTTCATGGGCAATGCGCATGGCGCCACGCCCGCCTTTACCACGGCGCGGTCGGGCAAACCAGGGAAAGGGTCGCTTGGAAGTTTCCGGCGCCGGAATGCATGCCGGACATAAAAACCCATTTTCCATGCAAAAAGCATAAAAACTCATTTTATCCTGGGCCAGGCGTACGACATACGGATCCGCCACCATCACGGTTGTGCCGGCTTCATTGAAGAGGCGTTCTTTTGCCATGGCGAATATTTCGAGTTCTTCGTCGCGCGTGGGAACAAGGAGTTCAACCTGATGCGCTTGACAGATCTGGATAATAGTTTCCATGAATTCCGGAGCATCACTGCGCGGCAAGAGCAGCCCCTGGTCGGCGTGATAAAGTGCTGCCGCATATGAACTGACATCGCCGGCCAGCACCTTGCCGCTTCCCTCCAGAGCCAGAGCCTCCTGAAAAGCTTGCACCAAAGCGACCTTACGGGAAGCGCTGGTGATGAAAACATTCATACGGTCTTCCTGCCCGCCAACAGACAGTTTCGGCCTAACTGAGCATTCGCCAGCGCCTTGTACAGGTTGCGTCGCACTTCCGGCGTCAGCGCTGTCTCGAGGTTGATTCGCTTTTCATGGCACTGCCGACCAAGCTCCTGGTCGTCGAGATAATTGTCGCCCATCAATAAAAAGAACGACATTGGAAAATCGGCTTGACGCCAGGTTACTTCAAACCCTTGCTCAACAAGCAACCGGGCAAGCGACTCGAATGAAAAATAGTTGATGTGGTCCGGCGCCGCCACCCACCAAGGTTCCTTGTCCAATTGCCGACGGGCCGCCTCCTGGAGCGAATTGAAGTCGTTGGGCGTCTTGACAGTCAGTACGCCGTTTTCACACAACATTTGATGGCAAAGGTTAACGTAACGCCTTGGATCCGGGACATGCTCCAACACATTCAACATGAGAATGGCGGCATAGGTTTGCATCTGACTTCGGTCCGCGATGAAATCTTCCAGGTTGCCCTGGAAGATGGGCAGACCTTGCTCACACGCCATTGTGGCTGCATCCTCAGAAAGCTCGATTCCTTCGACCTGATAGCCGCACTCACGCAAGTCGGCAATACAACAACCCAAACCGCAGCCCACGTCCAGCACAGGCCCCGAGACATTATGCTCAGCCAGGATATGGGCTATGTCGGCATGGAGGGTATGCTTCAACCATTGGCGTTCTCGCTCAGCGGGAGTTCCGCCTTTGCAAAGCCTTTTTAAATCCGGTGAGCGCGCGCTGGACAAATCCGACTGATAGTATGTTTTCTTATAAAATTCTTCAAGATCTTTCGGAAGTGGATCCAGATGTCTGAACCCGCAGTCGGGATCCAGGACCAAGCTGAATGAAGGCATACAGTCCTTTCTCATGCACCGGTTCCTGTGGTGCGTTCGTACGTCATGACCTGCTGCATGCCTTGCTCGAGAGTATAGGCCGGTTGCCATTGGGTTGCCTGCCGCAACCGACCAATATCAGCACAACTAGCTTCCCACAACCCTTGAGCTTGTGTGTCGATCGTCTTGATCGGACAGACATCGACCACGTTTTGCAACACATCGCACACCGGCCTGGCCACGCCGCTGCCAAGATTGCAGACGCCGGTTATCCTGGGCTGCTGCGCTAATGCCAGAAGACCCGAAGCGACATCGCCGGCATGGATGTAATCAAACATGCTTTCCGGTTGATACACGGTCAAGGTTTCTCCATGCAACGCCATGCGAATCCAGCGTGAGATGATGTCATTGGAACCGCGGCCATAAACGCGAAAAATCCGCGTAGAAACCATGCGCACATCCGGACGCACATATTCGTGGATAAACTCCATTTCCTGCTCGGTGTAATATTTTGAGGCGCCGCAGACATTGCGCGGATGCAAGCGATCGGTCTCGTTCAGCATGCGTGGTGCACGAGGCGGTTTGTCTTCAAGGTAAAGTGATGGATCGTAAATCAGGTAGCTGGAAGCAAAAATGAAATGCTTGACTTCGGGAAGGTCTCGGATCATGTCCAACAGACGATGCGAAGCCATGGTATTGTCGTGCCAATTGGTCAACCAGAACGCAGCCGATTCCTTGGAACGCTCAAAAGATGCAGCCAAGTGCAACACAAATTCAGGCTGAAACGCGCAACATGCGCTCAAGTCGTCTAGGGCCAGATCACACTGCAGGCAGGCGACTTGTGACGGCGTTGTCGACGGATGCGCTTTTCTGTCAACAGACAAAACACAAGCCTCTTTCCGCACAAGAAGCGCCAATAATTCCTGGCCAATAACACCGGCTCCACCGGTTACCAGCACTTTTCTACCGCGTAACGATAAACCGTCTTTTTGCCCATGCTGTACTTCACTCACAATTTGCTCTCCCTCTTATCCTGCTCTCCAGTTAGTGCCTGCCAGAAACGTTCATTTCCCTTGCCATCTACAAGACGCCGACCCAAAGCGGACATCTCGGCTCGCCATGCAGCATTACTCATGGCCTCATGGATACGCTCCAACAAGGATCGCGCATCCAATTGATTATACCACCCAACCACTTGAAACAAACCATGTTCACGCAAGCCCCGGACCAGAGTTTCCTCAATGGGCGCAATGACACCCACGATACTTGCCACCCCCATGTAGGCCAATTCCCATACCGTGGTGCCGCCGGAGGACACAGCCAGGTGTGCCCAGGTCATCAAGGCCGGCATATCATCCACAAAATCAATCACTTCACAGCGATCGTCCATGGTCGCTGCACTTCTGATCAGCTCTTCCCGATGCCTGTTCAACTTTCCAACAAGCACTCTAATCCTACAGGGCAGTGGAATGTGTTTCAAGCAATTCAACACATGCTGTGTGGCATTGTCCGGGTCTGCGCCACCCATAGTGACCAGTATATGCAAGGGTGTTGTCCGCGACAAGTCCCGGCGGGTAGTGGGAATGCATTGATGGAATTCCTGGCGTAACTGCACGTATGCACAGCCCAGTAGCAGCCGCGTGTAAGGTTCGCGTTCGCTGTACATGGACGCATTGGCATGCAGGTTTTGATTGAGCACCACATCTGCGCGATAGTGCGTACACAAACCCAGATCATCAATACAAGCCAGCCCCAGCTTTTTCTGCTTAAGACGCTGTTGATAAGCAGCGTCAAAATGTAGACCATCTGTTAAAACCCAAGACGCACCCAGGTCTTGTGCGCATCGCGCGGTTTCATGGGCATCTTTTACAGAACCGGGCTCAGCGTCCAGCACCAGTGGCTGGATATGGTCCTGCCGCAGGCGTGGAGCCAGGCGCATGCTTTCACGGGAAACCAGGAAATGGACGGCTGCCCCGTTTTCCAGCCAGGTTTGCGCCACTGCCAGACAACGCATGACATGACCGGAACCGATGCGGGTTCCGGCATCCACGCGAACGAGCAAGGTCTTACTCACCGCTATCCCTCCTGCCGTGTTTGCTGCATCACGCGATGCATGGTCTCAGCGAGCAGCCAATCTTCTGGCGTATCGATATCCATGACCATTTGACGCGAAAGAACGAGCGGCAGAGAACGGGACGAAATAAAACGCTTCGCGCGGACATAATCTTTGACTACAGCCCAATAAAACTGGGCCGCATCGTGATACGCCACGGGAAGGTCCTGCGAACGTGTTTCAAAATATTCGGGCCAGAACATGGCCAGATAACCATCGTCATTGCATTTCAATGAGCGCAGAATGGGGTAGTTATATTCTGTTACACTGAAACACGAAATCGCGTCGGAACCGACAAGTCTTTCATATCCGCGTTGCAGGTTTTCAGCGCTGAGTAGCGGCGCTGTGGCATACAAGCAGCACACGTGATCATGAATCTCGTTTTGTTGTGCATACCATTCCAGTGCATGCAGGACAACCGCATCGGTGCCAGTGAAATCATCGGCTAAATGGGCCGGTCGTAGAAAGGGCACCTCTGCGCCGTATTGTCGCGCCGTCTCTGCGATTTGTGGACAATCCGTTGAAACCATGACATGCCGAAACAAGCCCGATGCGTGTGCTGCTTCCAGCGAATAAGCGATAATCGGTTTTCCATTGAACAATTTGATGTTTTTGCCCGGAATACGTTTACTACCGCCGCGAGCCGGGATGATGGCCATGTTGTTCATAGTCCACTATCTTCAACCGCCTGTTTGACGCAGGAAATCACCTTATTCGTCATGGCATTGGTCATATCTGGGAAAATGGGCAGGGAGATCAATTTCGCGTAAGCAGCTTCAGCGCTGGGGCACTTGCCTGGCGCAGCACCATAACGCCGTTCATAATAAGGATGCAAATATACGGGCATATAATGAACATTTACGCCAAGTCCCTGTTCACGCAATTTCACGAACAGCTCCGCTCGTGGGTCTTGGTGCACATTCGATTCAACACGAATGACAAACAAATGCCAGGCAGGCGCGTTTCCTGGCAGTACTTTCAATGGTTGGATGGCCGGCAAGGATTTAAATGCTTCTTGGTAGCGCCGCGCCAGTTCACGGCGACGCTGGGTGAACTTATCGATTTTACGCAATTGGCTTATACCCAAACTGCAGTGCAGATCGGAAAGCCGATAATTGTAGCCGAGATCCTGCATGGCATATTCCCAGGACTTATTTTGCATACGCTGGCGAAAATCGGTGTTAACGCCATGGGAGCGAAATCTGCGCATGGACTTCGCCCAATCGGCACGATGGGTGGTGATCATGCCGCCTTCAGCGGTTGTAATGGGCTTGATCGGATGAAAACTGAAGGTATTCAAATCAGCAAGTGAACCGATCATGCGGCCCTTATAAGAAGCGCCAAGAGCATGGCACGCGTCAGCCGCCAACAGCAACTGATGCCGATCCGCAAGGTCGCGCAAGGCATCGTAATCGCATGGCTGCCCAGCGTAATCCACGGCAATGACAGCCTTGGTCGCGGGGGTGATCCTGCGTTCCACATCCGTTACGTCGATCAGTAACGTATCCGGATTGACGTCCGCGAACACTGGAGTGCCTCCCTGATATAACACAGCGTTAGCCGTGGCAACGAACGTAATAGCTGGCACAATCACTTCATCGCCGGGTCCGATGCCCATGGCAAAAACAGCAGCGTGCAGGGCCGCGGTTCCGTTGCACACCGCCACGGCATGCGAAGATGTGGTATATTCGACAAAAGCCTGCTCAAACGCCTCGACTTTCGGCCCAGTGGTAAGCCAAGCGGAGCGAACGGTCTCACAGATCGCATGGACATCGTTTTCATCAATGGATTGGCGTCCGTAAGGGATGAATGCCTCATCGGTGTCGTCAAGGCTTTTTCCTTCCCGCTCATTGCGCCACGCCTCGATCTCCGGTAAGTCGAGCAACGCGATCATCGTTTCCATTTCCTGGCGATTCAACCATTCGGTATTGTTTTCACTGCCGTAATAGAACCCGCCGCTCGGGCATCGCGTTCCACCTTGAGCCAAGCATGATTCCAAGGAGACCATGTCACTCACGTACTTCTGCACGGGCACAATTACGAAATGGTTGTCGAATTCGACGGTTTGCGGCGCGTCATCCGTGGGAATCATCACTTCATGTAGCTTTTCGCCGGGTCGAATGCCGACCACTCGTTTTTCACAAGAAGGATCGATGACCGTGGCCAGATCCAGTATGCGCATGCTAGGGATTTTAGGCACAAATATTTCACCGCCGGACATATCACGCAACACGTTCAACACCAAGGCCGCGCCTTGGTCAAGCGTAATCCAGAACCGGGTCATCCGCGGATCTGTGATCGGCAGCACGCCTTCCTTGCGTTTAGCCATAAAAAAAGGAATGACACTGCCGCGGCTGCCCACCACGTTGCCGTAACGAACAACAGCAAAACGGGTTTTATGCATACCGCCGTAATTATTGCCAGCGACGAAAAGCTTATCAGAACAAAGCTTGGTTGCGCCATAAAGATTGATGGGGTTGACTGCTTTATCGGTACTCAATGCCACGACATGGCGGACGTCGTTAGCCAACGCAGCCTGGATGACATGCTCTGCGCCAAGCACGTTGGTCTTGACGAATTCAAAAGGATTGTATTCCGCGGCAGGCACCTGTTTTAGCGCAGCGGCATGGATAATATAATCTACACCTTCACATGCCCGCACAAGACGGTCCTTATCACGCACATCGCCGAGAAAAAAACGCAACCGCGTCTGCTCCTGCTGCGAATACATCTGATGCATGATGAATTGCTTATATTCATCCCGGCTATAGACAATAACTGTTGCGCTGCTCGTTCTGTTTATAAGCAGACCCGTGAGTTTTTTACCCAACGAACCCGTACCACCGGTAATTAGTATTCGTGAATTCTCAAAAAAATCTAAAGAATCAAGCAATGTCATAAGTCAATACATCTTAGTCAATACATGAATGAATGAATGATCGAATAGCATAGCCATCAGATCATTCTACAAAAAATCTGTTAAGTCGCTAAAAATATCGAAATGTCCAGAGATTGTCACGTATAATCTGAACGATTCTGCTTATAATACAAACTTTAGTAGATAGTTTCATTAAATAATGCAAAATTACGACAGGCTAGAATCAAATTTCCTTCACCGATACACAACTGGCGAAGCGTTAATTTCTTCAATTCCTTTCAGGATCCTTTCCTTCAGTTCCTCCTTCGATTGTACGCGCGCGTATATGACGCAAAAAGGTTCTCGCCATTTCGAAAACAAACCTTCAACAGGATTGAGCCATGAGCCATGTTTAAGCGTATGCACGTACAAAAAACGCCCGGGTTTTGTCGCAAGATATTTAATTGTCTCTTTGGATGCATGAACCGAATGGTTGTCAAGAATGATGCACATTGCGATGGATAGCTCTTGTCAAGTTTATCCAGCAATTGGATGAATTTGCAACTCCTGTGCCTGTCGTGCCTGCTTCCGGAAGCAACGGCTGTCCTACACAGTCGGGCTGAAGCCTGGACCACGAACCTTTCTGCTTTTTTTTAACACTACCATTGCTGGGACTCAAATTATTTTGCACATTTTGTCCCAACTTATACATTGTATGCAGAGCAAATTTCATTCCATATCTTGAAGTAGGATTTGACCATAGTCTGAACGCCAAGATTATGTTCAAAGACCAAACGGGCTTCTCGCCCCATTCTTTTTCGCAAACCATCATCCCGAACGAGTTGGCGTAGTGCGTCGAGACCGGTTTCCGGTTGGTTGGTATCAAACAACACCCCAGTAGTTCCATGCATCACTATTTCTCGACTACCGCCGTATTGTGACGACACCACCGGAATACCGGCACGGGCAGATTCGAGAAGAACGGTGGGAAAGGGATCGAAGCTGGTCGAAGGTTGCACAAGGATATCAATCTCCTGAAAGATATCGGCTGGACGCTTACGTCCACACAAACGAACACGGTTGGGAAATCGAGATACAAGATCTTGGGCAGCTTCAGCCAGGTTCGCAGCTAGTTCGCCATAAAGATACCATACGATGGAGTCGTTTACAGTATCAGCGATCCAGTTGGCAACGAGGGGAAAGCCTTTATGCTGAACATACATCCCGAGAAACCCGACTCGGATTCTTCTATCCGGTGCGGGAAGCCGCTCGGATAACAGATCGGGAATGCCGTTGTGGACAACCGTGTTTATTCCACGCATGATCCACGGCGTCCATAACGCCCTCGTGGCATGACTGACAAAAATGCGCCCATCAAAACGGGTCGTATTCCAACGCATCAGGCATCTTCGTAAAAAACCATGGGATGGAGAATCCGGCGAATCATGGTATATCGCGACCACAGGCACGCCTAAGCGACCATGAAGATATAAAGCAAGTTCAAACCCCCGAGTATGCCAGGCCACGACGCCCCGAATGCCCTTGAGTTTTGGCGCAAGTCGGATAATGGCTGGAAGAGTAAGCGCAATGCGGTCGCTTCGAACGCCCAAATCCATCACTACATACCCCAGTTCATCCGCATGTGCATAAACTTCCGAACATGCCGGCAACACCAAAACCGGTTTGTCCTCCCGGTTTGCGGCAGCCTCAAGGAAATAGCTCAGCATCGTATACGCACCGGTTCCCTTGCCAACATCGGTAGACAGGATAACTAAACGATCAGCCACGGAAGCATTCATCGTGTAATCCGAACCTGCTCATTTGAAAAAAGCAGTCTTTTTATTGTTGTGAAACATGAAATCCACTACACTTATAAAGCGACAAGAATATAAAATGGATAATGTCCGGGCAAGGTATATTTTGCTTATGGTGCCTAAAATCAGTATCGTCACGGCAACGCTCAATGTGTCATCAACCATTGACATGTTCATAGATTGCTTGAACAACCAATCTTCAGATGCGTTTGAAGTACTCGTCTGCGACGGAGCCTCCACGGACGAGACTACCGAAAGAATCAAAGGCATCCATAGATTGTCCTGGTCCTGTTCGGAACCGGACCATGGCGTTTACGACGCTTGGAATAAAGCCCTTAACCATGCACAGGGCGAATGGATTATGTTCCTCGGCGCCGACGACTATTTGGCGGATAAACGCGCCATTGAAAACCTGATCCGAGCCACGGATATATTCATCAACGCCAATGTCATTTACGGCATCATATACCATGTAAGGAGGGGGGATCACGCGCTTCTGCACTGCCAATGTTTGCCATGGCATAATAGAAAACGCCGGCTTCCACAAGAGATGCCCATTGCGCATACCGGCAGCATCATGAGGCATTCTATCCTACGCCAATTCAAAGGATTTGACAGTACGTTCAAAATCATGGGCGATGTGGAATTGTTTGTCAGGATATTCCTTGCAGGAGAACTTGAATGCGCCTTCTTCGAATATCCTGTAGTTTGTATGCAATCCGGTGGTTTGACCAATAATTTATCCATGCGCTGGCGTATGTTTCATGAATTATTGAAAATCAGACGCAAACACCGTCTTCGCCTAATCGATAAGTACACCGCTTACTATGGGATGCGCAACTCCATTCTGACTGTAACCCAAACTTTGCTGGGAGAATCCATGTGCCGACATGTGGCTAATGCAGGGCGCCGGTTAATGGGACAAAAAACCTATTGGTAAATAAGCCCGAATCTGCTATTTTGTTGAGCGCGCTCCAGATGAACGGTACCCGCACCTCTTTCGCGAGAAACAGGATGCGGCGGTCATTGCGTCACAAGCTGATCCGCCCTCAATCTCCCAGGCACATTATGCGTGGATCGGCGTAGAGCTGTTTGAGTTTTTGCTTGTTAGCGCCCCAGAAAGCAATGCAGCCCCAGGGCATGAACCAGGTCCAGCCCGGTTCCCGGTCGAGGATTTCGGGCGTAGGTACTTCGCCGACTTCACCCAGAGCGATGGGCCGACCGTCAGCCAGGCGGTTCAGTTCATCGTGATGTGATTGCTTATAGTCATTCCTATACACGTCGGCGGCCAGCACGTCGACCACATCGCCGCCGGGATAGTAACGCTCGTATGCATAGGCTTCATCGCCAGGGATGTCGCGCGGAGCATTGGCGTTCCAGACCCACAGCAGATTGTCCAGTTTATGGAATCGGGTGTAGCGTTCGTGCATGGCGCGCCAGAGTTTGGCGAAGCCGTTTGGGCCGGGTTTGTCACACCACCAGAACCAGACGCCGTTCATTTCGTGATAGGGGCGCCAGAGCACGGGAATGTCCGCGTCGTGCAGCCGTTTCAGGTAGCCGGCGATGTGATCGATATGTTTCAGCCAGGCCTCGTGCAGTGCTGTGCCGGCAGTGGTCAACTCGAGCCATATTTCTTCCGGGGGCAGGTTGCCGTTTTGCCAGACCGCTTCGTAAGGCGCGCGGTCGCCTTTACCCGGAAAGCAGGCGTGCCACATCAGCGTAACGATATGACCGCGACGATGCTGCTCCATGGCGCATTGGATCAGGCGCTCGCGTGCGTCCGCGACAGACAAGCCGGTGATGGTCGGTTCCGGTTCCCCGGGATCCGAGACATTGATTGGTCCGCAATGGTAATGCTTGCCGACAGTGTCCTGGCTGTCCACCGCGAACGAAAAATCGGAACCCCAGACCAGTGGCCGTTTGCCGGTCGCCTCTTCGATAAGCTCGGTATACCTGGCGCCTACCCCAATATAGTTGTGCTGGGCGGAGAGCAAGCGATTGCCAGAAACGGATTGCAGCAAAGCATAGAGTTTTTGGGCCGCGACGGAATGGCCGGCGGCTATGCGTTGAGATTGATTTTGCGACATAACGAATCCTCCGGGTTGTTAAAAACTAAAAATCCCAAAAAAACACTTATGCGCAAAAGATCCTGGTTAGACAAGCTTATTAAATATAATTGAGCAGTGAGACGTTGAGGAAGCTGGACGAAATCTTGAGCGCGGCTTCATAGGCCACCTGTTTGCTGGACAACTCCATCATCGCTTTGGCAAGGTCCACCGACTCTTCGTCTTCCAGGCGCTGGGCAATTTCCACGGATTCATTGAGTAGCGTGGTTTTCTGGATATCAACGCGCTCTTCGTAGGCGCCAACGCGGCTGGCCAGGGCCATGACATGCTCCAGGTCGCGCTCGATATCGCCCAGGTTCTGCTGGGTCAGCGTGTGTTGTCCGGTTCCGCTGCCTGCAAAGTCGATGGCAATGCCGTTGCGCGCATCGTCCAGGGTGGCGGCCAACTGAATTTCGGTCGCCGATACACTGATGACATAGTATGTCGTTCCCGCTGTCAACCCGCCTGGCAGCGTTCCTTCCGAACTCAGTTGTATGGTCGATCCGGTGGTGTATGTATTGTTGACCGTGATGACGTTGGTCGCGTCATTGAATCCGCTGCTGTCGACCATGTCGGGGCGCACCAGGTTTTCGCCGTTCATCATGCGGTCGCGAAGATTGATGAAGTCGGCAAATAAATCGATGCTGCGGCTTTGGAAAACCGCTTCGTCGCTGGTAAGGTTGGTGCCGATCAGGTTGGACGGTACGTACATGCCGCGACCGATTTCAACCATGTGGGTTTCATCGTCGCCCTGGTAGGTCACGTCCGTGATGAATCCGTCCGCGTCTCGGGTGACTACATAGGCTGGTTCATCGCTGCGCAATCCGGCATACTGGTATTCGTTAATTCGGGTGTTGGCCACCTGAACCAGATCTTCCAGCATCTGGTTCATTTCCTGGCCGATATTGATGATATCCTGGGGCGACTTGGTCCCATCACTGGCAATGATGGTCAGTTCGGAAGTGCGGTGCAGGATATTGGCAAGGCGTTGCAGCGAATAATCGTGGTTGACCAGATTTTCCATCAGCCGTTCCGCGTTTCTCATGTATTGCGCATTCTCGACGTCACGGTCGTGCAGCCGTGAAATGAGGTCGTAGGAGCCGGGATCGTAGGAGGGCCGCAAGACCCTCCGTCCACTGGAGATTTGCTGTTGCAGAATATGCAGTGTATCGCGATTGCGTAGCAAATAGGACGACAACATGTCGTTCGTCATCTGATCCGTTATTATCCGCATAGTTTTTCCCCGCAGTAGCGCTGTTTTTCGTCTTAAAAGCAAAACGTATGCCACACGAAATAGAGTCCCAGGCGGTAAGTTTTACCGAGCAGCTTTTTTGAAGACGCGTTTCTGGTAATCAACCGGCGGTTCAGCGTAAACCTGTTTGAACAGGCGCGAAAAGTGATAGGCATCTTTCATGCCAATGGCGTAAGCCGTCTCTTTGACCGACATGCCCTGTTGTAGTAAAAGGCAAGCACGGTTCATGCGCAGTTGGTTGACATAGCGATGGGGCGAATATCCGGTCAACTCTTTGAAACGGCGCCGGAACAGGGCATAGCTGATGCTGGCTTGCCGGGCAAGCTGGCGGTAGTCCCAGGCTTTATTGGGATGGCTCTGGATCGCGAGTAAGATCTGGTCAAGGTTTGACGCAGCGGGTGCCTGATGCGGGGTGCGCGTCAGGCAGGTCAGTTCCGCCAGGATTTCCACGGTCAATGCCGCAAGCCGTTGCGTAGGGTGGAAACCTGAGCGCAACCGATTGAAAAGCACTTCGAGATCATGAAGCTTATGCTTGAGAATCGGACTGCTGACCGGTTGACGCGGAAGTTCATGGGCATGCCGATAAGGCAACTCACCCATAAAAAGGATGCTGTACTCCTCCCAATCCCATTGATCGCCTGCGCCGTACGCCCAGGCACTATCCGGATGAAGCAAGATTACGTCGTTGGCTTTTAATCTAACGTAATCTTTACCAACAACTAATGGCTTCGATCCGCGTTTGATGAGCAACAGTATGAAATATTGCGTAATGCGGCTTGTAGGAAACGGTTGTTCGGCGACAACCAGGTGTTCGCAAGCAGCCAACATCAATCCGAGGCATGTTGCATCCGGTTCCGTGTGAAAGTGATAACGCTCATCAACATTTTCTTTGTGCTGCCGTTTAGTTCTCATTTTATATATGAATAATAGCATATTATCCATTCTCGGCAAGTCAACTATATACTATATTATTATAAGAGTGTTCGAAAACTTCTGTGCTCGGAATTTGCTCGGAATTGTTTGAGTATAATTAACGAATGACGGGCGATTAACAGGAGTGATCACCTTGATTGCGGTGTTAGACGGTAAAAGTCTGAATACTGCAAGATTTCGTGGGTATGCGTTCATTGAGGAAGAGGTAGCTGATATGTATATTGATCCGGAACAAGTAAAGGAAAAAATCCGAGAGCACATGTACGGACCTGCGGGGTCCGTGGTTTTTCATATTATTCTGATTATCTTGCTGATTAAATTCCTGGTTTTCGCGCCAACGGAAAACATAGCTGATATCGAACTTGAGTTGGTCGAATTGGAGACCGTAGAGTTGGAAGAGTTGAAGGAAGAAATCGAGGAATTGACCGAGGAAGATGATTACACCGAGAACGTTGATGCGCCCGAGCCGGTGGCTGAGGAAGCACCACCCGACCCGACAGCAGTGGATTCACCCATGGCCGAACTGGACTTTGACGCGCTGGCGATCGATGCCGATTTTTCCAGCCCATTGGTCTTGCGCGGGTTGTATGCCGGTCGTACATCCGCCGGACGGGCCGCTATGTTGGGCCGATATGGCGGTCGTCATGGCGGTCGCAGCGAAAAGGCGGTGAAACTCGCTTTGAGTTGGCTGGCCGATCACCAGAACGAGAATGGATCATGGGGCGATGCGTCCAAAAAAATTGGCGTTGGCATCAGTGGATTGGCTCTGCTAACCTTTCTGGCCCATGGTGAAACACCTTCTTCCGAAAAATATGGCCCAACCGTGGAAAAAGCTATTCGCTGGCTACTCAGTCAGCAGAGCAGCGCTGGATCCATTGGGCAGAAAGGCTATGCCCACGGCATTGCAGCTTACGCCATCAGCGAAGCCTTTGCCATGACCAGGATCCCGGCGCTCAAGATCGCCATGAACCAGGCTATCGATTGCCTGATTGACGGCCAAAGCCCGGAAGGCGGATGGAATTATGGGTACAATAATGAAAATCGCCTGGACTTTTCCGTTTGCGGCTGGCAGATGCAGGCTTTAAAAGCTGCAAAAATGGCTGGTTATGAGTCCGAGCAGTACAACATCCAGCAGGCCATTGATCTGGCCATCGAGAACAGCATTAAATTCCAGCCCAATGGCAGCCAGTTTGGTTATTCGGTGAGCCGGGAGACGGGACCTTTTGATTACAGCAAGGCAGGCGGCAAAACTTCGATGACGGGCGTTGGCGTGCTCTGCCTCCAGTTGCTGGGCCTGGGCCGCAGCAATTCGGCCAGAAAAGGCTTGGCTTCCTTGGCCAATTACCAGGTTGACTGGAAAAAAGGCTGGAACGATAAGCCTGGCCCGCATGGCGGCATTCTGTATACATCCTATTATGTGACTCAGGCTAAATTCCATGCCGGCGAGGGGATCTGGAAGTCCTGGAATAGTCACTTCGCGCCGATCTACATCAAGGAACAGCACAAAACAGGCTATTGGGACAATCCGCACTTTTTCAATATTCCTGATGGGCAAATGGACAAGAATGTGCTCAATGCTCGTGTTTACCACACAACGCTGGCTGCATTGACCCTGATGGTCTACTACCGTCACTTGCCCAGCTATAAGAAAATCGACGATGCCGCCGTTGGCGAGGATGAGATCCCGGCCGCTGGTGGCGGTGATGTGGCTGATATTGATGTGGAAATCATCTAGCTAAGCTTCGCTGGCCATCCAGCATTGAACAAAGCGCGCGGCAATCGATCGCGCGCTTTTTCTTTCCAGGTTTCAGCCCTCCGCTCTACCCGCCCAATTCGGCGCAGCGTTTGCGATAATGCAGGTAATTCGCGTAGGGCACTTCGGCTGGTACGCCATGATCGCAGGTGGGGATGTAGCCGCCGCGTTCGCGCATGAATGGAAGGATCCGCTCCAGCATGCGATCGATATTGTCCGTGTTTGAGGCTAGCACGCGCTTGTCGATGCCCCCGAAAATGACCAGGTCAGGATGGCGCCGGCCGATCTCGACTACATCGCAGCCGGAAGCCACTTCAAACGGCGACATCACCCGCATGCCGATTTCACGATAAACCGGAATCACCGAATCAGCATAACCATCGGTGTCGACATGGATGTACAACGGCCTCTGCTTATCCAACTGGCGCGCGCGCACATTAGCGATGAGCTGCTGGTAATAGGGAAGCAAAAACTCGTGCATCATGTCCGGCGAGATCAGCGGACCGTTGTTGTAGCAGATGTCTTCGGCCAGGAAAAATTCGTCCAGTGAAACCCATTCCTGGTGGCGCGCAATCACGGCATCCGCCAAGGCCAACCAGGTTTGCATGCAGGCGTGAATCAGGTCCGGATCGTCGTAAAACATATAGAGTAGGGATTCAGGACCGATCAGGCTGCGCAGATACATATAACCGCCAATCAGTTTCTGGGTGATGATTTTGCCCTCAGCCGCAGCTGTGCGCGCCTGTTGCATGCGCACTTCCAGGTTGGCATACCGTTTCGGCGATGTGGGATCGAGCCGCCAGCGTACATCGCGTTCCCAGGTGGTGCGGTCTTTAACCGGATGCTCCAGGTATTCGGGCATGAAACCTTGGCGTCGGTTTTTGAAGTAGAGCACATGCCGGCCTGCCTGGTCGCGGACCACTTCATGCTCGCCGCGCTCTTCCAGCACCGCAACGTCGAACGCAGGACAAAAAGCGGCTTCGCACCAGCCCAACTGACCCAGGCCATGACCCGCACCCTGGTCAAAATCAAACAGTTCCGCCAGCGGCACATCCTCGGGCATGCCTTGCTTCTTCCATTCCTCCAGGCAATAATAACCGAATTCGCGCTTGAACAGCGGTACGCCTGGTGTAATGGCGTAGGTGTCGCGCAGCTTGCGTATGTGGGCCGGCATCCATTCGCGCGGCGTCACCGCGGTTACGCCCTCAATCACTTTTGGCATCATGGCATTCATATATTTTTCGGTCTCCTCATGCTTTGGTCTCAATACCGTTTTTATTCACTACCCATAAAATAAGGCGCATTTGGTGTAAATAGGAATAGACAAATCGGAACATAACCTGTATTTTTCGGCAAAACAGGCTGTTCCATGATGAAATCAGCATTTTCCATTAATGAAGAGCCGGCAGTCGGGTGCGGCGTAATACTGCGCGCGGTTTGGATCGTGGAGGCCGATGCCACTTATGATGTGCGGCGTAGCGCCGGACGCAACTTGCTGGCGATCAGGACCCTTGCTGGTTGCGGGCACTTGCATCTGATCCGCCACGCTGAGGTGGAACTGGCCCCGAAAACGTTGATTGTGGTGGAAGACCCGCATCTGTTACGCTATCGCTGTTTTGGCGAGGCCTGGCACTTCTGGTGGTTCGAATTCAAACCATCTGGCGCACTGGCCCTGCCGTTGAACCGGCTGATGCACATCCCGGCGCAGAAGCGCGACCAGGCAGATGTGCGGGAGATCATGCAGGAACTGCGTCGACAAGGTTTTGTCCATCGCACGCTGGCTTCTGCGGCCATGGCCGCCCTGCTGCATCGCTGGGCCGTACGTTGGCAAGGCCATTGCCGGCAGCATCCTTACCAGGACCGAATCATGGCTGTGATCAACTATATGCATGAGCGCCTGGCGGACGATCTGCGCATTGCCGATCTGGCCCGGCGGACCCACTTGAGCGAGCGCCAGTTCCGCAACGTGTTTCAGGCGTTGAACGGTATCTCGCCCAAACGCTTTTTAAATGAGTTGCGCCTGCAAGCGGCCATGGAGTTGCTGAGACTAGGTATTTACCAGGTTGCCGAAGTGGCTGCGCACGTAGGTTTTGCCTGCCCGTTTTACTTCAGCAGAGTTTTTCATCGCCGTTATGGCGTGCCGCCCTCTGGTATTGTGCGTAACGATGCCGGCTTTTCCGATACGAGCTGAACCGGCGTCGGCAGTTCACGTCCTTTCAGCACCGTGATTATATCCAGAATTTCCTGTTCGGTGAACAGGCCGGTGAGGTGGGCTACGCCGTCGAGAATCGGTTTGCGGATTTCCGGAGCGGACAGCACCAGACCATCGTAGACCATGGCCATCTGCCTCCCTGTTTCCGTAGCGTTCCGGCTCCCATGCGGACAATAAGCGCTGGTGGTCAAAGCCAGCGCCCGGGCGCCCCGCGCGTCGAACACGAGTTGGATATAGGGTTGGTTCATTGGGTCACGCCCGTGCTCAACCGATATGATCGAACGGTTGTCCAGTACCACGCGGCGTTTGATATACATGGGTCGATAGAGCGTCTCGCGACCGGTTTTGAACGGTATGAGCAGGATGTCATAACCTGGGGGAGGATCGGGTAAACCCTTGAGCGGATAGAAAGCCGTCAACTCCCCGATCCCGTATTCAAAGGTAACGCGGCTGAAATCTATGGACCGAGATTTTCTTTTATCAGTGGC
Organism: uncultured Verrucomicrobiota bacterium; assembly: GCA_964580325.1. Taxonomy (GTDB): domain Bacteria; phylum Verrucomicrobiota; class Kiritimatiellia; order CAYTQP01; family CAZOLK01; genus CAZOLK01. Next base: position 40,699 of record CAZOLK010000004.1, read on the forward strand.
TTGTTCTGATGTTCTTTTGTAAAAAAAATCGTGATACAGAGCGCCATCCATGCCGATTTCTCTGGTCACACGCTCGAAACCGTTCGGTGCGGTCTGGTCCGAGTTCATCAATTGCGCGGTCAACCGCTGGTTGTCGGGATGCACCAGGCTCAATTCCAGGCGCCCGGGGCGGGTCAGTACCCGCCTGATCCGGTCTTGCTGTTGCTTGCTGATCCTGGCAATGAATAAGGTCAGCCTGCTTTTGTCCCGCCGGATAAATCGATGGGTAAGCCGCATGGCCTTCAAACGTGCACTCAGGACCTCCTCGACTTGGCGCAAGGTCGCGTCAGTGGCAGGCGTATCCTTGCCGCAATAGATCAAGTACATGCGATCGCTGGTCCTGGCCTGGAAAAAGTACACTCCCAGGAGCGCCAGCAGGATCGGAACCAACCAGAACAGTCGTCTATTGCGCATGGTCGAAGTATCCTCACGTATACAGATTAAAATAAGAGTAGCGCATCTGTCTGTGTCAGGCAAATATTTAATCGAAAGTGGATTGGATCTTGACGTGTGACGTATGCAATCGTATTTTTCGCAGATTATGAAAAGATTTTTGCATGTGTTGATTACCATGGTGTTGTGTGCGCCCGTGGCAGGTTGGTCCGGTCTGCTGACCCGGGACAAACCTTACGAAGAGAGTAACAAGGAAAAAACCTGGAGCATTGCTGCGCGACCCAAGAAAGATACTGCCGCAGAACAGTTCGCCTATTGCCGGGAGTTGAAAGACAATCGTAAATACAAAGCGGCCATCAAGCAATGCCGTGCGCTGGTGAAGCGCTGGCCTGCCTCGCCGGAAGCTGCCGAAGCCCAGATGATGCTCGGTTGGGTTTATGAGAAAAAAGGCACAACCGGCAAGGCGTTCGATGCATACCAGGAGTTGATTGAAGAATATGCGGGCCGGTTTCCTTATGAAGACATTCTGGAGCGTCAGTTCCAACTGGCAGTCGCCCGGATGCAGCGCAAAAAAGCGCGTTGGTTTTTTGGTGGATTCGAAGCGCCTGACGAAGCTGTCGAGTTGTTGGAAAAGATCCTGGAAAACGCACCTGAATGGCATCGTGCGCCCCAAGTTCAGTTTCTGATCGGTAAAGCGTACGAGATGAGCGGGCAATTGGAAATGGCGATCACCCCCTATATGACGGTTCAACTCCATTATCCCCGCTCGACCCAGGCTGAGGAAGCAGCCTTTCGGCGGGCCTATTGCCTGTTTAAGCTGTCACATAAAACGCCCAATAACGAATTGCTGCTCAATGAGTCGTGGTCAGCCGTAATCCTGTTTCTCAGGGCTTATCCAGAATCCAAACACGTTGAAACGGCCAGGATATACAAGCACGAAATACTGAATATCCGCGCCCATCGCGCCTATGAAAAAGCGGTTTTTTATGAAAAAATGGCGCGCAAACCCAAGGCCGCGCTGATGGCTTATCGCTTATTTGTTAAGGAATATCCGAATTCGGAATGGACGGATCGTGTGAAGAAACGTATAAAAGAACTTGAAGAAATCACTGGTCAGCAGAACAAAGATCTGGGGAACGATAATGAAGAATAGATTTTATAAGGGCACAGTACATGGCATCATTCTGGTTGCGGCTGGCATCATGCTGGCTGGCGGCGGTTGTGTTGGATACCGGGTAGGCACAATGTTGCCGCCGGACATTAAAACCATCGCCGTGCCGACCTTTATCAATAAAACCACTGAACCACAATTGGAGGTCGCCACCACCCAGGCTGCGGTTCAGCAGTTTCAGCGTGATGGTTCACTGGAAATTACGCAGAAAGAGTATGCCGACGCGCTGCTCGAGGTTACGCTGACTCACTTTGAACTGATTCCCATGGCCTATGACAAAGATCGCGGAACAACAGCCCAAGAATACCGGATCCTGATCCATGCCAGCGTATTGTGTACACGCACCGATACCGGCGAAGTGCTGGCGGAAGACCCCCAGGTGGAGGGTAGGGCCATCTTTCTGAAAACAGGCGACCTTTCTTCCTCCAAGCGCACCGAGTTGCCGGAAGCCGCCAAACACCTGGCCCACAACATCGTCAAACGCGTAGTCGACGCCTGGTAGCTGGGATCCATAGCACAAATCTGGATGCACGGATTCAGCCCCGGATTGACTCAGCCTGTAGCCCGAAGGCGTGGAGTGAGGATCTCGTGTGCGGTATCGCTGTCGATTACCGTGGAGATATAGATGCCGGATTACGCTTGTAGTCCAGGCTTTAGCCTGCTGAATGTTTCGTGCCTGCAAGCACGATCCTGGCAGGTTAAAGCCTGGACTACAAACATTTGGCCCCAAACCAAGAAAATCCACGGCAGTTTCGTTGGCATAGCATCTTGCCCCTGAACATCTGGAAGTAAAGGGCTTATCTGGAGCGGGTTCCACGGGATCCGATCAACGATCTTATCTTGAGGCGGGATCGCTGGTTCCTTAATTTGAGACCTTTGGGGGGAATTTGTCATCGACAAGCAGCGTCAGCAAGAGTGGCATCTTTTCCCCTTTGGTGAAATCAAACTCAAAAAACTCAGCATCATCTTTAAAGGAAACGAACGCGTTCATTATACGGCCATTTTGTCCTGATCAATCTCCACCAAGAGCCTCCAAGGGCTTCTTCACAACAACATACCACGGTTGCAGTTTGCACAAGCGCGGGAGTGCGCAATGCAAAATGCAAGGAGTGCCGACCGTACTTTGCTGAGCGCACCTATTTCACCTACAAATTTCAATAGCAATGCCTCGCGATAATCTCATCCTGGAGTTCCTTATGCAGGCAGACAAACCTAGCGGATAGCCCGGAGATGCGCACGGTTAGATCGCGATGGGCGTCGGGATGGACCTGGGCGTCGCGCAGTTGTTGCTGATCCACACAGTTCAGTTGCAGTGTGGCGCCTCCATACTGGGCAAATGCCCTGAGCAGTGGGGCCACGATCTCGCCGGCTGCCAGGTCCTTGCCCAAGTTCAGATCGAGCACGGCATTGGCAGGATATTGCGTGTAATCCACGTGTCGAATCCCCTGCAAGATCGCTGAAATATTTTCAGGCGTGCGCAACCGCGCAGGACTCGTACCCTGGCTGAGCATATCGCCGTTGCGCCGACCGTCAGGTGTTGCGCGCACATGTTGGCCCATGATGACAAACATGTAATACACAAAAAAACTGGGTTGATAGAAACCGCCGCGCTCATTTTGCATGGCGCAGATGATCGCGGCCAGATCAGCCGCCAACCTGGCGGCAAATGCATCGGCCTCCTCGTGGCCGTGGCCGAATTTTGGCAGTGCCATCATACGCTGACGCAAAGTCTCGTCATCTTCCCAGTTTCGCGCCAAAGCCTTCATCAACGCGGGCCAGCTCAAAAACGGAGCTTTGAAAATACTCTGGCGAATGGCAAACAGCGAATCCGCAACTGATGCAAATCCGACCATGGCCACGGTGGCGGGATTGTAGAGCGCACCACCACACGTATAATCCTTGGCCCTGTCGACACAGCCTTTGATCGCGCTGGAGAAAAGCGGGCCAGGATGGTACTTCCAAAAATCGACAGCCAATGAACGCGCCAGCTCTCCACCATAATGAATAGCGTACTTGAGTGAGGACAGGAAACTTTCGTACAAGTCTTCAAACGTTTTGAACCGGCCATCAGCTTGTTCAAAAGCAAAAGGAAGGTCTTGGGGGCTGCCTTGGAGAAAGAAATCGAGATAGCGTGCCATATTGAAATAATAGAAAGCGCCAGCACTGTGCTCCACCCCCTCGCACATGGTCTCTTGACATCCGCCATTGACATAATTGCGGGCGTGCCGCTCTGTCTTGCCGCCCTTGATATTGGCGGGTATCAGCACGTCATCATTCAGAAAGGCAAAGTTATTGTGACCGCGCTCGATGGTCGCCCCCATGAGTTGCAGGTACTCGTCAGGTGAGGTGCGCCCGTAACGACAGTTCAATTTGGGGTTGATCAAGCCATGCCGCTCATGTTCTTCAATAAACAGGCGGGTGACATTGTTAAACACAGGATGCCCTTCCACATCGCAACCGCCTAGTTCCAAGCATGTGCTGGTCTCGGGCCAACCGTGGTTGTGGACATGGAACTTGATGTCGGTATGAACCATCCATATCGCGATCAGGGAGCGCGCCTCGTCCTGATCGAGGCGCCCTGCGGCGAGATCCGCCTGGTAAAGATCGTGCAACAGCACATCGGGACGGCCCAACACGGAGATGCCGATGGCTTCCAGCGAAGCGACAGCTTCACGCAGAAAGAGCATGGCCGCCAAGCCCTCGTAAAAAGTGCGCGGCGGTTCAGCAGGTATACGCCGGGCTGCATCGGCGATCATGCGCAGGCTTCGCAGGCTCTGCTCGTCATGGTCCGCGCCAGATTCCATGGCGCTGGCTGCTGTCTGCGCGAATTTGGTTGCGCATTTGAGCAGTGCCAGGTTTGAACGGCGCGCAGCCTCGAGAAAGCAGCGTTGTGTCTCGGTCAACGTTGGATCCTGCATGCGCGTTTCGATGTCGCCCAAGACAGCGTTCACCCCGCTCTTGAGTAATCGTGTGTAGTTCAAACAATGATGGTCGCAATCAAAAATATCCCACAGAATCCAGAGTTTCGCGGCATTTTCAGAATGGTTTTGCAGCGCCGCGATCTGCTGCCAGGCCTTGGTCCGGGTATATGCCTGATGGTGCGTGTGATGTAAGAAGCTGGCCGGATGGAGTTCAGGGGATTTGGGAGTACCCCAACACTCGGCAATGCGAACGCCCATTTCAAAAAAGAAAGGGCAACAGGGGAAAATGACCGGTTCGAACAGGTCGGCAATGGTCTCCTGCAAGAGTGCTTTTAACAAATGCGGATCCTCTTCTTCCCGCTGGGCGCGTATCTTGAATTCCTCAACAATCGCCCGGTTCCGCTCCAGAAAAATCGTGTTGGCGTCAACCTTCTTGTCATAGATGGTGATCGCCTCATAGTATCGCTGCATCTCATGCCTGACAGGCTCCAGGGAAAAGGGCACCTGGCACGCCGTACTGCGCTGCTCTTCCTTCATAACATCTATTGTCATACCAAACTCTTTTTTATCGTTGTGTTTATGTCTGGCGAAAACATAGTCCGGAAATTGTGATGTCACAAGGTTGAAAATTGGAGCCAACTGGTATACTATTGTAAAGTCAACCATAAAAAACGAGGTGGCTGTATATGGATTGGGACAAGATGATGACTTCGGAGAGGTTCTGGTGGGATATGCGCAACCTTCCGGATGGCAGTGGAATATGGGTTCGCGACGCGGGTTTGATTCAGGGTCGCGGCTGTTTTGAATTACACTCGCGGCCACAATATTTTGCACCTCATATTGTAATTTCAGGCCAGGGCGCCGTTGAGACGGGATGGCGCCGGCAGGAGCTTGGTCCAGGTGATATGTTCACGCTCTGGCCTGATGTGGAAATTCTGTATGCGGAGCATGCCGAGCACCCCTGGAGCTTTTATTTCCTGCACGTAGAAGGTGATAAAAGCCGGGACTTCATGACTATGCTCGGATTTTCGTCCACCTGCGGTTACCTGCACCCGCACCAACCCCAGGTGGTTGAAGAAGTGTTCCTCCGTATCTGGAAGCTCTCACAATGTCAATCCCTGCACAATCAATATGAGGCCATTTCGCTCTTATACAGACTGCCAGGCGCAGTCCAGAACCTGACAGAAATAAAGGTTAAGCAAGGTGCGCAGGATCTCTATGAACGGGCCGTAGCCTTGATCCATTCCCAACTTGCGCTCGGCATCAATGTGGATATGGTCTGTCAGATATTGAAAACCTCCAGAGTCAGTTTAACCCATGCGTTCAAGGAAAAAGCGCGTATCTCGCCCGGTGCCTATATTCTACAGACGAGAAGCAAGTTGGTTAAAGATCTGTTGTGCGACACCCCGCATTCAGTGGCCACCATCGCACGCATGGTCGGATTTTCCTCGGAAAAATACTTATATCGCCGTTTTAAAAAGGAAGAGGGGCTGACACCCGATCAGTTCCGGCGCACACATGCTTTGCGATGCTAGGTGCTAGGCAGCACAATTAAAGGATTATTCCACATCCTATAAACGTTATTCCAATCAACGAGGGTAGCGGTGTACCTATTGTAAATGATGGTGGCGGGTCTTTTGTGCGCCCAAAATGCGGAACAGGCTGTCGCTCTCCTTTTTCAACTTTTCTTGCTTTTGGCGCATTGCAGCGGGGGCAGGATGTCGGCAGTCGTGCGCTCGTGAGCGCACATAACTGGAGTGGTGGAAGACCGCTTGATGGCCAGTGTGAGGCCAAGTAACTGCGTCGCCGTAGGCGAGGTGCGGAGCAACGGAAGGCAAAGGTCCAGTCCTGGGATGGAATTTCTCGGCGGCGGAGTGGATGGCAGTGTAAGGGGTAAGGGGTAAGGTCGATGGTTTGTTCAAGCTATAACTTCGGCGTTGTCTTTTCGGCGCCGGCAAAGGATGCGAACTCTGTGCCGGCGATACGTGCGCTGCCCTAGGCTGACCATAACGCCGTTACGGCCCTGCCACTCTTTGATCCAGCCCAATGAGCTAGTGTTAAATAGCAGCGAACTGTGTTAAATAGCAGCGAACTGCTTGACAAAGCACCCTTTGGCGGGTATATTTAATCTGTTCATTATCAATTTCCAAATAACTTCATTACAAGCATTATGCGGAGGAAATTTATGGTCAGCATTACAAGCTCGGTCGGCAAGGGAGGCTCCAATAAGTCTTCCGATGTAAAACGTATTCAGGCGCTAATCAACCAGTGCATGCAACTACTCGCTCCCCTGAAACCATTGAAGGTTGACGGGCTTATCGGCAACAAAACCATCACGGCAATCACCGAGTTCCAGCGCAAGGTCGTTGGCATGCGCCTACCGGACGGTCGCGTCGATCCTGGTGGAAATACGTTGGGCAAGATGAATAAGTCCTCCAAAGACGGCGGCATGGGCAATGCCGCGGGTGTGGCCAGCAGCGCCATGGCCACGGCGGCCAACAATCCCAATTCAGGCGACGGCCCTTTCTTTCCGTTCCCCAAGCTGCCCAACTGCGATTGGACCACCGAGCCCCGTTCTTATGGCGCGTGGCGCTCCAATCGCACCCGCCTGCACGCTGGTTGCGACCTCTATTTTCCGGTCGGCACCTGGATTTATGCCGTGCATGACGGCGAACTGACCGACAATCCCAAAACCTTCTACCTCGGCACGGACCAGGTCTCCATTTACCATCCGGACCTGGACCGCACCATCCGCTACGGTGAAATCGCCCACGGCAGTTGTACGCTGCGCAAGGGCGATCGCGTTACGGCTGGTCACAAGCTCGCCAAGGTCGGCAAGTTGCGCGGGTTGAGCTACTCCATGCTGCATCTTGAATTGTATACCGGCCGCGTAGCTCCTTACCTGGTCAGCGGTAATGCCAGCAAATCCATGAGCAAAGGTGGGCGTGCGGTCAGCTTTTGCCGGCTCAAATCGCTGATCGATCCCACCCAGTATCTCAACAGATGGAAGAAGAACCTGCCCATGGCGTACTGAAATCGATACAGATAGCAGCAAAATAAAAACCTCGCTTGGGAAAACCGGGTGAGGTTTTGCGTTATCAGGTTTAAAATGAAATCAGGGACGATAGCTCAATTCAATAACCTCGACTTCGTTGTTCGAGCATGGTGAAGGGAGCAGAAGCAGGCTGGTTGCCAGAACCAGAACAATGAAAGCCACCAGAATTAAGTTGTAACAGATTCTAATCATGAGATACCTATCTACTTTTTAAATGCTTTGCGATCAGGTCTCTTTTTCATTTCTGATAAAATATTACCATCTCGCTGTCATATTGTCAACTTTGAAAAGCTGAGAAATTTATAAAAATTTAACGGTTCATTATTCATCACGAATTTATCTTTGATGTGGTTGACTTATTGCTATTTCCCATGGCGATTAGCGTTGTAATTGCATTGTGGATAGGGTGGTGGCTAAACGTCTTTAGCGGAGGTTGGATCCACCTACATCTTGTTGAACAGCATGCATTGCATGCGATGTCCCATGGCGATTAGCGTTGTAATTGCATTGTGGATAGGGTGGTGGCTAAACGTCTTTAGCGGAGGTTGGATCCACCTACATCTTGTTGAACAGCATGCATTGCATGCGATGTCCCATCCCATAGATAATCAGAAACTTGAAACGGCCATGGGTGCGCCAAGGAAAAATCCGGTTTGCCCCAATTACGACGATCAAACCCATCCCTCGACCATATAACGCTTTATGGCCGGTAGCGTTTACCCAACAGCAGCACGTCCTTCAACCCCTGGCTTTCGCGAGCGTTACGCCAGCGCACGATAAAATCGTCGCTCTGTACCAGTTGAGCCAGCGCCGACAAGGTGCGCAAATGGAAGTTGCGCTCGTCTTTTGTTCCGAATAAAACGAAAATCGCGTGGATATCCTTTTCTTCCGCGGTAAAACGGACGCCGTTTTTGCAGCGCACTAGGGCCATGTCGAATTTCCCCGTGCCGTTCAGCACCACATGGGGGATGGCCAGAAACTCGGTCAGGACCGTGGATCCCTGTTGTTCGCGCTGCTCCAGCTTCTCGCGCAGGTCGGCTTCCTCCATGTCAAGCCGCACGGCCATGGCCTGGCTGATTTTTTTGAACAAGTCCGCTTTATCCAGCGGTCCGTCCAGATCGAGCGCGAGACTGTTGGCGATCAATTCGTCGAACCGATCTTGTACCATGGAATCGCGTTCACGGATGATCCCTTTGAGTTCGTTTTCCAAGGCGCCAGTGACCAGTTCGCGTGCGGTCATGCGTTCGATCAGGTGCAGCAGCGCGTATTCACGTTCGACGCGATGCCGGCCGTAGAACCAGTAGGCGCCGAACCCGATCAGGAAAAGCAGCGCGCTGATCGCAAACGCTTCGATGCCCATTTCAAAAATGAGCAGCGTGAAACCGATCACGCCGACGATTTGGAGCCAGGGATAAAACGGCGCACGAAAGCTGGGCCGATAATTCTCGACGCGGCTCTCACGCAAAATAATTACGCAGACCGAAGATAGGACAAAACCCATAATCAATACCAGCGAAGCGGCCTCGACCAGGATGCGTAGATCCAGCATCAATACGCCTGCCATGAAGCAACCAGTGACAATGATGGCGATATACGGAGTGCTGTTCTTGTTCAGTTTGCTGAATACCGGATGCAGCAACTCGTCCCGGCTGAGCGCCAGCAGGTAGCGCGATGCGGACATGATGCCGGCATTGGCCGTGGATACGAACGCCAGGATCGCGGCCATGCTCAGGGTGCCTGCGCCGACTGGACCCATGAAAGCGCGCGCGCCGTCGGTGATAGGCGTCAATGAACCGTCAAGGTGCTCAGAGGGCAGCACGCCGGTCGTCACCCATACGATCAGCACATAAAACAAACTCACCACGGCCAGGGACAGGGCCATGGCCATGGGAATGGTTTTGCTCGGGTTGCGCACCTCTTCGGCAATACCGGAGATCTGGATCAAGCCGCCATAGGCCACGAACACAAAGCCGGCCGTGGCCAGGACTTTGTGCGGACCGAAGGGCATGAATGGGATCAGGTTGGTCATCTCGATTCTGGGAAAGCCCAGGAAAACATAGAGCGCCATCAGCACCAAAAGCCCGAGCACGAAATAGACCTGGATCCGACCGGCATGTTCGGTGCCCTTCAAATTGAGCAGGACAAAAATGATGCAGAGCAGCAATCCGGCCACGCGAATAACCAGGTTGATGTCGATCCCGGGCAGCAGTAACGCCAGGAAAGCGCCCATGCCGACCATGGCAAAAGCGCTTTTGAGCGACAGCGAGAACCAGTTGAGCAGACCGGACACCGAACCGGCAGCCGGTCCCAGTGCGCGGGCAATGAAAAAGTAGTCGCCGCCGGCCTTGGGCATGGCCGTGGCCAGTTCGGCCGCGTTGAGCATGCCGACTAGGGCCAGCAGTGCGGCCATAAAATAGGACAGGATGACCGCTGGGCCGGCCTGGGCATGGGCCATGCCGGGCAGCACGAAAATACCCGAACTGATCATGGCGCCGGAAGCTATACAAAACACATGCAAAAGCCCGAGATCCTTACTCAATCCATTTTTCGTCGCATTCGTCGTCATCAATTATCTCCTGATTCAGCATCATCGTGGTGCAATGCTTTACTTACGACAACCGCAAAAAGCAAGTTCAATGTGAAAGGGGCATCGCCGGCGAAAACCGGCGTGAACAAAACGCAGCCTTGCTCGGTTTATTGGGTTGAAACTAAAAGGCTGCTGCTATGAAAAAAAGTTCTGAAAGACAGTCCATTTCGTGGAAGTGCGGCTTGCTTGCGTTTTGGCGCAACTGGGTCCGGCCTTTGCTGGTCGTGCTGGTGGTCATGCTTCCTTGGCGCTCTTCAATCGCGAATTGGAACGATGTGCCGACCGGATCCATGAAGCCTACTATTCTGGAGGGGGAGTAATGGTTTTTCGTCCCATGCTTTTTGCTTTCGATTAACTCTATTTCAACCATGCAAGTTCGGCGTTTTACGCCTTTCCCTTGTTGATAATTATGCTTTTTCTTTTTCGATGGGTTCGATCACCGACCGTATAAAAAGGTCCGGCTCGGGGATGGGCAGGCCGATGAGGGTGTCGGCGGCGACGAATATTTGGTTTCGAGATTGGGCAGCGGGCGGATGCCGTGTTTTTTGGCTTTGTTGCGGTTGGTTGTCTGATCGCAGACGAGGGAGATAAAGAAGCGCAGTTTGGTGATCTGGATGGCGATGGGTTGGATGTCTACGCCGTAGAGGCAATTTTCGATAAGGTAGAGCTTGCGTCCGTAGTCGTCGTTGTTGTCGGCGAAGGCGCGTTCGAGTTCTTCGCGCATGGGGCGGAATCGAGTTTGGCGAGCTGGGTCTGTTTCCATCGGTCGTTGCCAGGATCGAGTTTGCCGAGAATATAAACCAGCTTGTGAAGCGCACCCATGGGGAAGGCACCGGAACCACAGGCGGGGTCGAGGATTTTTATTTCGTCGATGGCGGTGATGAGGGTGGCGACCTCGGCATCGGTGAATTTGTGGGGTTCTTCGGTGTAGGTGAAGAGGTTGTCGAAACGGGAGCGTAGCCGAGACAATCCTGTCTCGGATTTTCGGGAATCAGGGGCAGGATTGCCCCTGCTACTCTGATATTCGTTTTCACGGAGTTTCGCTTTCACGGGATTCTCCGCGATGTAGCGGACGTACCGATCAAACTGCGCTTGGCTCCGGACGATGTGATCATAAGACTCTTTCTGCCAGAAGGGCTGACGGCGATGGAGAGGATAGCAGAGACAATCTTGTCTCTGGAATTGGAAGAAACTCCGACAATATAACATCTGTCGAGACGGCTCGGAGCTAGAACGGCATGGGGCCTTCGTCCGGGAAAGGCGGCTCCTCCATGGGGATCTGGTCCTCTGGTGCGGCGGCGCCTTCCTCGGTTTTAGCGATGCGCCATGCTTGCAGGTTGACGTAGTAACGTTCTTTGTATTCGTTGCCACGCAGATCGAAGCTCACCGTAACGCGGTCGCCCTGTTGATAGGAGTCCAGCATTTCGCAGCGTTCCTTGACGCATTCGAGTTTGATGTCCTGGGGATAGCGATCCTCGGTCGTTACCACGAAATCACGCTTGGTGAAGCCGCTGTTAAATGCTTGTTTGTCAAATATAACCTTTATCGTACCAGTCAGTTCGTACATGCCTTGTCCTGTTTTTATATTTTCGATTTAAAGATGCAGAGTGTAAGCCGAGCATGCGGCGAATGCAAGCAGGAATAGTTGGGAGTTGGGTAGGGCGTTGGGAGTTAGGGAGTTGGGAGTTAGGGTGTTGGGAGTTAGGAGTTGGAAGTTCCGAAATACCCACTAATGATCGACCTTTATTTGGGTCACGTCGAATTCTTCCAGGCGGATGCTGACATCGTTAAGCGAGATGATCAGTGCGTCTGGTGTGCCCAGCATCCAGTTGGATCCCAGCAAAATGCTGTTATCCTGGGTCCAGATCCATTCGTAGACCGGTTGGCCGTCCGCCATTTGTCCAACTTTGAGGAAGCGGTAGTGAAAATCGTGTTTCGGTTTATCCAGTACGGAGGTGCGCTGGTAAGGGTGTACTTTTTCGGGATATTTGTCCGGCTTGAGCAAGGTCTTGCGGTTGACCGAAAAGCTGCATGTGCCCGCCTTTTTGCCGGGTATGGATTTCAACCCGCTCACGGTATAATGGATTTCAAAGCCATCGCCCTTCACTTTTTTCCAGGGAATGATCATTTGGGACGGACCGGGGTCGTTGTCTTCCAGCAACAGGGCTGTCTCAGGTTCTTGCACCACTGAGGCGCGCAACCCCTGATGTTGCGTCTGTTTAAGGAGTTGGGCTGGGCGTAGACGGTCCCCGGCGCCTTTATACTTGACCTCCAGTTCGCGCAGAATAAAGCCTTTTTTTGCATAGATTTTGGCGTATTTCAGGTAAAACATGCCGCCGCATGCCGGGGACAGTTCTTCGCCTGTCGATGCGTGGGTTTGCAGAGGCAACCCTGGTTTGACCGCGGCAAATCGGCCCGCGTTGACGCGTACGCTTTTGCCGTCGTGGGCAAGGTCCACTGTTCCCTCGCGCACGTCGAGCCGGTTCATGCCGGGCGTCACCAGCAACAAGAACTGGGTTCCGCGCACGGTGAGGTGAGCGTTTTGGGTGTGGAGCATCATGGGTTTGGCGCTGGGTTGTCTAGCTACGTCGGCAAGTGCCAAACCGTGGCGGACATGGACCTGTTTAGCGCCGTTGACGCCGGTCACCCGGACTTGCGCACCGCATTTCAGTTCGAGCGTGCTGCCGTCACGGTATCGCAGGCGCACGACGCTCTCTTCCTCCAACTGTACAAGGTGGCGTTGGTCGATCATCATGTCGGGGCGAATGGTGCGTTTACCCCAGGTGGCGGCGCCGTGCACTTGTTCGACCGCAACGATGACAGCCTGGCGCTGCTCATAATAGAACATGCCGCTCACCATGGCGATCAACGCTGCCGCGGCTGCCAGCGGCAGCAGGATGCGCTGGAACGCGATGTGCCGGGTCCGACGGCGTTGCAGATTGCAAACGGTCGGCGCAGGGACGGGGCTTGGGGCTTTGTCGCCGATTTCGGTGGCAATTTTCAGCCGCATTTTACGAGCAAATGCCGCACCGGAGTCGCTGCGCGTCAGGGTGGACAGGGCGTGCGCGGTAAAGGCCCCTGGTTTATGACACATGGCGTTCAGTGCAGCGTCCAGTGCGGTCTGGTTGTAGATCGCGCGTGCCAGCGCCGGGTTTTGCTGGGCTGCCGCGATAACTTCGCGCTCTTCGTCCGGCGTGGCCGTGCCTTCGAAGCATTTATCGAGTAAAAGATAGAAACGGGCCGGCCCATTTTGCTCCCAGGCAATGTCCGGGGCTGGCGCAGACGCTTTTAAACGGGCGATGAACGGGTTGACATCGTGGCGCAGGGCACGTAGGGCCGCGTCCATGGCAATGTGGCGGTAGAGCGCCC
>CAZOLK010000004.1:54243-57590 GCA_964580325.1 uncultured Verrucomicrobiota bacterium
GCTTTTCCAGTCGGGCTTGCCATCCGGCGCCGGCGCTGCTTCGATCACAGCGTCCTGTTCGCGCACCGCGGCACTGCCGTCCAGGCTCTTCTCCAGCCATTCCATGAACCTTGCTTCGTCCATACGCGCTCTTGTTCGTTCGTTAGTCCAATACACCCAATCGTTTACTCTGCAGACACTGCCGCAGCGCATCGCGGATACGCACCAGAGACTGGCGTACTGCCGCGGCCTTGGCGCCGATCATGTCGGCGACATCGATGGCCGTGTGTCCCTGAAAATACCTGAGCTTGATGATCTTACGATGTTTTTCGGGCAGCTTTTCGATGCACTTGCTCAAGGCTTCCCGGTCAAAATTTGGCTCCTGGACTTCGTAATCCAGGCTGACCTTGACTTCTATGTATTCGCGGAATTTATCCGTGTACCGGTTTCGGCAATCCATGCGCCGCCAGAAATTGGCGGTGACGTGTCGGGCAATGCTGCGCAGCCAGGGCAGAAAAGGTTTGCCGCCATCGTAGCGTTGCAGGCTGCGATACATCTGCAACACCGTTTCCTGGGCCACGTCGTCGACATCGTTTGACGGTACGCCTAAGACATAGAGGAAACTGATCAATGAACCGTGTATCTGGCGGATCAAATCCTCTGCAGCGTCCAGATCGCCCGAAGCGCTCTTAACAGCCAATGCTCTGATTTCTTCGTCTTCCATCATTTTCTTACCTAATCCTTACCGTATACCAGCGCCAATGTGACGTCTGAGTTGTAAAAAGGATTGACGCACCCCAAAAGCCGTGCCAACAATATACAGCAAACATACATTGCCGACAATTTCTTGTTATTAGGCGGTTTGTTGAACAAGGTCGATAACCCATGAAAAACCTGACGCCCGACGATCCCGGACAGATCGAAGAACAGATGATGCGCTGCGAATTGCTGAAAGGCCTGACCCCAGAAAACAGGCGCACCATGGCCGCTTTCATCCTGTTGCGCGAGTATGAGCCGCGGGAGCATCTTTTTTTTCAGGGAGATCCGGCCGCGGGCTTCTACCTGCTGATTCGAGGCAAGGTCAACATTTTTCTGACTGGTGTTGACGGACGGGAGCAGATCCTGCATTTTTTCGGACCAGGAGAAATGTTCGGCGAAGTACCGGTCTTTCACGGCAACAACTATCCAGCCACGGCCATGGCTGTGTGCCGGATCAGGGTCTTGTTCGTGCCGCGCGACCTTTTTCTTGGCGCAGGGCGCTGCCATCCCGAGTTGCTGCTCGATATGCTGGGCGTGTTGTCGCTGCGCCTGCGTCAGTTCGTGCACTTGATCGACGATCTCTCGCTCAAGGAAGTGTCCGCACGTACCGCAAAGTATTTGTTGGATCAGAGCTTGCGCCAGGGGAATCGCCTGAACCTGGATGTTTCCAAAACAGCGCTGGCAGCCCGTCTGGGTACCATTGCCGAGACACTGAGCCGCACGTTCAAAAGCATGCAGCAACAAGGGGTCATCCAGGTTCAGGGTCGTGCCATCGCCATCCGCGACCGCGAAGCCCTGTTGGAAATCGCCGCCGGCATGAAACGTCATCAACGAATATAGAACGAGGTAAAGTAGATATCCTTAACCTCGCAATTCAATTTTCTGCGCAATAATGGGTTTAAATTGCGCAAAATGTCCTGCTTGAGCAGGTCGCGGCCTTTAAGGCTGTCCAGTTCGCTCAAGCGGACCAGGCCGGCTGTGCTGGCGATGCAATCTTTGATCAGAAATTTATATTTTTCCAGGTAGGTTTCGTGCTCTTTGTCGTTCAGCTCGAGCACGGGCGCAAAATGCAGCACCCGTCTGGTCCGGGTATTTTTTAGCACCACCTTCATGTCCTTTATGGGCAGAAAAACAGGATCCTCAGGCGGCTGTTCTTTGCCTTCCTTTTCCTTTTCTTCCTGTCCGGCATCCGGTGTACCTTTTCGCACATCTTCTGCGGCAAAGACCGGGCTCAGCGCCCAGCAAATCGCTGCCAGCCAAATCATCGTTCGCATGGGCATACCATCATAGTTGAATCCAGGACCATTCATTTTCTTTCTTATCTAGTTTTTTAATATAAACCACATTTTCCGCGGATGCAATAAGGTTGTTTGCAGCAAGATGGGCGCATTTCCGAGTTCCGAAATCGCTTTTGCGACAGGACGAAGGGGAAAACATCTTCGTCGATCCCATATTTTTGTCGCGAACCTTGTCGCGATCTTCGTCGAATTGAAATTGAGCGAGACGAAGATCAATACGAAGTTCGGGGGGGGGGGGTAAAAAAGGGAGTTGCCATAGAGCAGCAGTCCCTTCATGTTGCTCACAGCCAAAATATTGAACGCCTTTGGCGTTTTAAAGGTCTATGCAATGACCATCTTTTATTTTTGCGGCGAAAATATGGGTCAGAATGGAAGAAGATGATTGAGTTTCGAAGCCCATTCCAATATAGATGGTGCTTTTCGTTGCTCTAATTTAGCATAGGGAACCATACGATGGAACAGACGAGTGATGTGGTGCAGCCCAAAGAAGCTGACGTCGAGGCGATCGATAATTTGCGGGCATTGGTGGAAGACTTTAAAAAGGAAGTGGCCCGTGTCATCATCGGCCAGCATGACGTAATCGAGAAACTGCTGATTTGTATTTTCTCGCGCGGTCACGCATTGCTCATGGGCGTGCCCGGACTGGCCAAAACGCTGTTGATCCGTACCATGGGTCAGTTGATGTCCCTTTCGTTTAGCCGCATCCAGTTCACGCCTGACCTGATGCCTTCCGACATCACCGGCACCGATATTCTGCAGGAGACCGATCAGCCCGGTCGACGCGCTTTCGAGTTTGTCAAAGGTCCGATTTTCGCCAATATCGTGTTGGCCGACGAAATCAACCGCACCCCGCCCAAGACCCAGGCCGCACTGCTCCAGGCCATGCAGGAGAACATGGTCAATGCTGGTTCGCATACGTTCCACCTGGATCAGCCGTTTTTCGTACTGGCCACCCAGAATCCCATCGAACAGGAAGGCACCTATCCACTGCCCGAGGCGCAGCTCGACCGGTTCATGTTCCTGATCCATGTCGATTATCCGACCGAGGCCGAGGAATTGCGCATTGCGCGCGAGACCACCGTGGGCGCGCCGCCTGAACTCGAACCGATCCTGACTGGCCGCCAGGTCATGGACTACCAGGAACTGGTGCGGCGCACGCCCGTGCCGGACCACGTCTATGAGTATGTCGTGCAACTGGTGCGCGGTTCGCGTCCGTCGATGCCCCACGCTCCGGCCTGGATCAAAGACTGGGTCACCTGGGGCGCCGGCCCGCGTGCGGTGCAGTACCTGCTGATCGGGGGCAAGGCGATC